>CAXBAC010000081.1:0-9031 GCA_963973485.1 uncultured Polaribacter sp.
AACCACTGAATTTGCTGTAGATTTTGAAGTTACAGAAATTTTAGCGCCAACAGAAGCTGCTCCAACTCCTCCTAACAGAGATGCAGCAGATGTGGTTTCAATATTTAGTGATTCTTACACCAATGTAACATTAAATGAGTTACCAACAACTTGGTCTGCAGGAAATTTTGAAGCAACTACAATAGATTCAGATAACGTTTGGAAATTAACAGCGTTAGATTTTATTGGTATGGTTACCAACTATGGAACAGGAGTAGATTTATCAGCAATGGAAAAAATGCATATTGATTATTGGGTTCCAGATGGTACAACTAATGAATTGTTTATAAAAATTGTTAATACTGTAGATGGTGGAGAAGATATAGAATCGTTAGGAACAACAGTTGGTGGTTCTTGGCGAAGTATAGAGTTAGATATGACTGGTTTTGATGGTGGAAACTTAGCAAACAAAGAAAAGATAACTCAAATTTTAATTGATTCTGATGGAATTGCAGGAAACGTTTATATTGACAATTTTTACTTCTATAAACAAAGTTCAGCACCATTTAATGACGGCTTGTTAACTAATGGAGATTTTGAAAATGGTAATAACTCTTGGATAGTTGGTGTAGATGATAATAGTCCTGCACCAGTAGTTACTGATGCAGGAAATACTTATTATTCTGTAAATGTTACAAACCCAAATCCAAATGAACCTTATTTAGTTAATTTAAGTCAAAAATTAGAAATAGTACAAGGAACAAATTACCTACTAACTTTCGATGCCTGGTCTGATGTTAACAGAAGTATAATAGCAGGAGTTGGTCTAAGTGGAGGTAATTTTGCAAATGATTCAAAATCACAAAATATAACCACAACAAGAACAACTTATACTCTTTCTTTATCCTCAGCAGGGTTTGGTGCAGCAGACGCAAGAGTGTTATTTGATTTAAATGGCGAGGCTGGCATGGTTAATATAGACAATGTCTCTTTAATTGTAGATATTGATAACCTTGTAACTAATGGAGATTTTGAAAATGGAAATACTTCTTGGATAGTTGGTGTAGACGATAATAGTCCAGCACCAGTGGTTACAGATGCAGGGAACACTTATTACTCAGTAAATGTAACAAACGCAAATCCAAATGAACCTTATCTAGTAAACTTAAGTCAAAAATTAGAAATTGTGCAAGGTAACACCTACACCTTAACTTTTGATGCTTGGTCAGATGTCAATAGATCAATTATAGCAGGTATAGGTTTAAGTGGAGGAAATTTTGCAAATGATTCAAAACCTGTAGACATAACTACAGCAAGAACAACATACACCATATCTTTATCTTCAGCAGATTTTGGAGCTGCAGATGCAAGAGTACTTTTTGACAATAATGGTGAAAATGGAATGGTTAATATAGATAACGTTATACTAACTATAGATTAGAAATTACTAGCTATAATTCTTAATAAAAATAATAAAACATTAAAGAAAATGAAACATTATAAAATACTAAAAATAGTATTATTTTCTTCGCTTTTAGCTTTTATAGGCTGTCAAGAAGATGACTATTCTTTTGGAGACATTATTGCTCCATCAAATATTCAAATTTCTGCAGAAATAGTTGGAGCAGATGCAAATAATCCTAATGGAGATGGAAGTGGAGTTGTAAATTTTACAGCAACTGCAGATAATGCAGTTTCTTATAAATACGCATTTAATGGAGTAGAAGAGGTGGCTCTTTCTGGTAAAACTTCAATAAGTTTTAGCACTTTAGGTTTAAATACTTATACTGTAACTGTTGTAGCTACAGGTACAGGAGGTATTTCTACATCTAAATCTATAGACGTAGAAGTATTATCTACTTATTCACCACCAGAAGATTTAAAAGCAAAATTATTTGGTTTTGATCCAGCAAACCCAAACGCAACAACTTCCAGAACTTGGAAAATTCATGCATCTAAAAACAAACACTTTGGTTTAGGTCCAGTTGGAGGAACAACTTTAGCAGAGTGGTATGGTGCAGGGCCAGATGAGAAAGCAGGTGTGGGTATGTATGATGATCGATTTACATTTAGTTCAGATGGTACATTTACTTACGTAACCAATGGAGATATTTTAGCAAGAGATCCATACGTTATAAATGATCTTGGACCAAATACATCTGGAAATGTTAATGGAGCAGATATAGAAAATTATGCGTATGCAGACTATGTTGAAAGCTATTCGTTAACAGCTCCAGGAGGCGTAGAAACGATTAATTTAACAGGTAATGGATTTATAGGGTATTACACAGGAGGAAATCATGCCTATGAAATTTTTGATAGAGGAACACCAAATGAGTTGATTTTAAAAACAACAGATGCAAACGCCGAGTTTGATTGGTGGTTTATTATTACGTTAGAATAATTATAAATATTATTTGATTAATGAAAAAGAAAATCAATAGAATCTAATTTTATTGGTTTTCTTCTCTTTTTATTTAATTATTTTCTAGCTATTTCTTTATTGTTACTTAAAATTATAGGTTTTCTAAAGAAATCATTCTTATCAACAATAATTTTATTAAACTTTTTAAAATTAATGAAAAAAATATTTTTTAGCTTTTTACTTTTATTACTTACAACAAGCTTTCTTGCTCAAAACACTCAGAAAGTAGCTGTAGTTAAGGATTACCAAGGCATGAGGCTACAAGTAAATGGAGTTGATTTTATGATTAATGGAATGAATTGGGATTATTTTCCAATAGGGAAAAATTATGAATTTAGTTTATGGAGTCAACCTGAAAACTACATTAAAAAAGCTTTAGATAGTGAAATGTCTTTATTAAAGAATATGGGCGTAAATACTATTCGTGTTTACACAGGAATTCAGCCAAAATGGATTACCTATATATTTGAAAATTACGGAATTTATACAATGCTAAATCATTCTTTTGGAAGATATGGTTTAACCATTAATGAAGTTTGGACACCAGTTACAGATTATAGAACTCCAGAAACCAAAAAAGTGCTTTTAAAAGAAGTAACAGAAATGGTAAAAAATTATAAAGACACACCTGGTTTACTTCTTTTTTTGTTGGGTAATGAAAATAATTACGGTCTTTTTTGGGCAGGTGCAGAAACCGAAGATTTTCCTGAAGATGAGAATAAAAAAAGGCAGCTAGGAGAACAAAGAGGAAGGCCAATGTATAAGCTCTTTAATGAAGCTGCAAAACAAATGAAAGCTATAGATAATAATCATCCAATTGCCATTTGTAATGGAGACACTTTATTTATAGATATGGTTGCAGATGAATGCCCAGATATAGATATATATGGAACAAATATGTATAGAGGAAAATCATTTGGAAAAGCTTTTAAAGAAGTAAAAAAACAGCTGAAAAAACCAATTTTATTCACTGAGTTTGGTGCAGATGCATTAAATGCAATAACAACAACTGAAGATCAAAAAACGCAGGCAATATATGCTAAAGAAAACTGGAAAGAAATTTATAGCAATGCTGCTGGTTTAGGAAAAGCAGAAAATTCTTTAGGTGGTTTTACTTTTCAGTTTTCTGATGGATGGTGGAAACTAGGACAAACAATCAATTTAGATATTCATGATAAAGGAGCTTCTTGGGGAAATGGAGGTTATAAAACTGATTTTAAAAAAGGAGAAGATAATATGAATGAAGAGTGGTTTGGAGTTTGTGCAAAAGAAAATTCAGATTCTGAAGGACATTATAAATTAAAACCAAGAGCTGCTTATTATGTACTAAAACAAGTGCATAAATTTAATCCTTATGAAAAAGGCACAACAAAAAAAACGTTAAAAAAATATTTTTGCAATATAGATTTAAAAGAAGCTTTACTTAAAGCTGATGATAAATAACAAAACTTATAAAATAAATGAGTAAAAAAGTTCCCTCAAATACAATTACAGGAGAATTGGTAACAGTAGAAAACGAATCATACTATAAAATTTCTAACAGTCATGCAATGCGTCCTTTTTTTATGACCATTGTTTCAGACTCTAATCATTGGATGTTTATTTCTAGTAATGGAGGTTTAACAGCTGGTAGAAAAAATGCAGAATATGCTCTTTTTCCATATTATACTGATGATAAGATTACTGATTTGGCAGAAACTACAGGTTGTAAATCTATTTTTAGAGTTCAAAAAGCAAATCAAGAGTTTTTATGGGAGCCTTTCTCAGAAAGACAAGCTGGTATTTATAAGGTTAGAAGAAATATTTATAAGAATATATATGGTAATAAAATCATTTTTGAAGAGATTAACGAAGATTTAAATTTTTCGTTTAAATATCAATGGAATTCAAGTGATGAATATGGCTTTGTTAGAAAAGCAACTTTAATAAACTCATCTAATGAGGCTTCAGAAATCTCAATTTTAGATGGTTTTCAAGACATTATACCTTATGGAGTTGGTTCAGATATTCAAGGTATTCGTAGCAATTTAGTAGATGCTTATAAAAAATGTGAATTAGAAGCAGATTCAGGTTTAGGCATTTATGCACTAAGTGCTATAATTGTAGATAAAGCTGAACCAAGTGAAGCTTTAAAAGCAAATCTTGTTTGGTCTTTAGGTCTAGAAAATCCAACATATCTTTTGTCTTCTTTACAATTAAACAATTTTAGAAGAGGAATTAGTTTAGAGCAAGAAGTTGATATAAAAGCAGAAAAAGGAGCTTATTTCTTAAATGCAAATATTAGTTTAGAGGCTAATCAAGAGAAATCTTGGATGCAAATTGCAAATGTGAATCAAACTGTTTCAGATGTAACAAGATTATCAGAAAAAATTAAAAATGATAGCAACTTAGTTACTGAATTAGTAGGGAGTATAGAAAAAGGTACTCAAAACTTAATAAAATTAGCTGCAGCATCAGATGGTTTACAACTATCAAATGATGAATTAATTAATACAAGACATTTTTCTAACACGCACTTCAACATTATGAGAGGTGGTATTTTTGATGATAATTATACCATAGAAAAAGATGATTTCATCACGTATTTATCAAAAGCAAATAAAATTATTTTTAAAAATAAAAAAGAACTTTTAGAAAATCTTCCAGAAACATTTTCATTGCATTATGTAAAAGATCTTGCAGAAAAAGATGATAATAAAGATTTTAAAAGACTTTGTTTAGAATACTTGCCTTTAAAGTTTAGTAGAAGACATGGAGATCCAAGTAGACCATGGAATAAATTTTCTATCAATACAAAAAGTGAAGTTGACGGATCTAAAATTTTAGATTATGAAGGTAATTGGAGAGATATTTTCCAAAACTGGGAAGCTCTAGCACATTCATATCCTCAATTTATAGAGAGTATGATTCATAAATTTTTAAACGCAACTACATTCGAAGGTTATAATCCTTACAGAGTTACCAAAGATGGTTTTGATTGGGAAGTAATCGAAGAAAATGATCCTTGGTCTTACATTGGTTATTGGGGAGATCATCAAATTATATATCTTTTAAAATTCTTAGAATTTATAGAAAAACATTATCCTTCAAAATTGGCAGATTTATTTAATGATGATGTTTTTGTTTACGCAAATGTACCTTACAAGATAAAATCTTATGCAGATATTTTAAAAAACTCTAAAGATACTATAGATTTTGATCATCAATTGAACGAAAAAATAGAGCAAAGAAGAAGTGAACTTGGTGCAGATGGCTCGTTGTTAAGAGACAAAAATAAAAATCCTTATAAAGTTAATTTAACTGAAAAATTACTGGTTACTGTTTTAGCAAAAGTATCAAATTTTATTCCAGAAGGTGGTATTTGGTTAAACACTCAAAGACCAGAATGGAATGATGCTAACAACGCTTTAGTTGGTAATGGTGTTTCTATGGTAACTTTATATTACTTAAGAAGGTTTATCAATTTCTTTGAAAATGTTGTTGAAAAATCGAGTATGAATGACATAGAAATTTCAAGAGAAGTAGCGACTTTGTTTAATGAAATTCTAAGTGCATTAGAGAGTAACAGTACAATTTTATTAAGAAATATTACTAATAACGAAAGAAAAAGAGTGTTAGATGGTTTAGGAAAACCAGCAAGTGATTATAGAATGTTTATCTATAAAAACGGATTTTCCACAGAAAAATCAGCTGTTTCTAAAACTGCTTTATTAGAATTTTTTGCTATCACTAAAAACTATTTAGACCATAGTATTAGAGCCAATAAGCGTGAAGATAACATGTATCATGCATATAATTTAATGACTATTGAAAATGATCATGAAGTCTCTATTTCTTATTTATCAGAAATGTTAGAAGGGCAAGTTTCAGCATTAAGTTCAGGTTATTTAAGCCCTAAAGAAGCGTTAGATTTATTAGATGGCTTAAAAGCGTCAGCTTTATTTAGGCCAGATCAATACAGTTATATTTTATATCCTAATAAAGAATTACCAAGATTTACAGATAAAAACAACATTGCTAAAGAAAAAGTTAATCAATCTAACTTGCTAAAAACCTTAGTTAAAGAAGGTAATAAGCAATTGATTGAACAAGATGTTTTAGGCAATTATCACTTTAATGGAAACTTCAATAACGCTAATAATGTTAAAGATGCGTTAGCTAATCTAGCTGATAAATATCCAAAACTTGTAAAAGAAGAATCGAAGTATGTGTTGAATGTTTTTGAAGAAATTTTCGATCATAAATCATTTACAGGAAGATCAGGAACTTTTTTCGGTTATGAAGGTTTAGGTTCTATTTATTGGCATATGGTTTCAAAATTACTATTGGCAGTTCAAGAAAACTGTTTGTTAGCAATAAATTCAAATGAATCTGAAGAAGTTATAGGACGTCTTTTAGACCATTATTATGAAATAAATGCAGGAATTGGCGTACACAAATCTCCAAAATTATATGGTGCTTTTCCTACAGATGCGTATTCACACACTCCAGCTACAAAAGGTGCTCAACAACCAGGAATGACAGGTCAAGTTAAAGAAGATTTACTAAGTAGATTTGGAGAATTGGGTGTTTTTGTAAAAAACGGAACTGTATTTTTTAAACCAAGACTTTTAAAGAAATCAGAGTTTTTGTCATCTGCTAAAAACTTCGAATACATTGCTGTTAATGGTGATAAGAATATCTTAAACATTGATGAGAATCAACTTTGTTTTACGTATTGTCAAGTTCCAATTATTTATGTTCTTTCATCAAAAGAAGCATTAGAAATTGTTTATAATGATGATAGTAAGAAAGAGTTTAATGGCTTAAGTTTAGATAAAAATACGAGTAACCAATTGTTTAATAGAACAAATGAAATTAATTATATAAAAGTTTTTATTACAAAATAGAATAATGAGAAGCAGCTATTTAAAACATATAGTTTGTTGTGTATTGTTAGTTCATTTTTCCTGTAAAAAAGAAATGGTAGTAAGTAAAGAAGCAGAAATAGAGCAAAAAGTAGATTCTCTTTTAAAGTTAATGACTTTAGAAGAAAAAATTGGGCAGATGACTCAAATTAGACATTTTGAGGAAGATGCAAAAAATGCTATTGCTTCAAAATTTATTGGTTCTGTTATTCATACTCAAGGTCCAACTCCAGGAAAAACAGCCAAAGAATGGCAAGAAAAATTTATAGCATTACAAAAAGAAGCCTTATCTACAAGGTTGGGTATTCCTTTGTTATTTGCTGTAGATGCTGTTCATGGTCAAAACACTTTTGAAGGAGCTACTATATTTCCTCACAATATTGGTTTAGGAGCAACTCAAAATGAAAAATTAGTAGAAGAAATAGCTAGAATTACAGCATTAGAAAGTCAAGCTACAGGTTTTAATTGGGTGTTTTCACCTTGTATTGCTATACCTTTTAATGAAAAATGGGGTAGAGTCTATGAAGCTTTTTCAGAAAGTACAACTCTTACAGAAAAATTGACCAAAGCATCTGTTAGAGGTCATCAAGGAGATTTATCTAAAAATAATACTGTAATGGCTACTGCCAAACATTTTATAGGTGATGGAGCTACTGATTTTGGTGTTGAAGGTGGTGAAACATCTTTAACAACATCAGAAATTAAAGAGCTTTTGTTAGGTCCATATAAAGTTGCTGTAAATGAAAAAATAGGAGCAGTTATGGCTTCCTTTAATACAGTTTCAGGTGTTTCTATGCATGCAAATAAAGTTCTAATTACAGATACATTAAAAGTGAAGATGAATTTTGATGGAATTGTAGTTTCAGACTGGAAAGGTTATTCCAGATTTGGAGGTAATGATATTATAAATGCAGGTATAGACATGGTTATGGCTGTTGATGGTGATTTAACAGGATATCAGTCAGGATTATTAAAAGGTATAGAAAATGGATCTGTATTATTATCAAGAATTGATGATGCAGTAAGAAGAATTTTACGTCAAAAGTTCAGATTAGGATTGTTTGAAAATCCTTTTCCAAATGAAAGTTTAATCAAAGAAATTGGTAGTAAAAAGCATAGAGAAATAGCAAAACAAGCAGTAAGAGAATCTTTAGTATTGCTTAAAAATGATAATAATCTTTTGCCTATTTCAAAAACACTAGATAAAATTGTAGTGGTTGGTGAACACGCAAATTCGTCTGGTTTGCAATCTGGAGGATGGACAATTAATTGGCAAGGAACCAAAGAAAATTACAAAGGAGCAACTACGATATTAGAAGGTATAAAAGAATCAGCAACAGGCAGAGTAGTCTATGACAAAGATGCAAAAGAAGTTCATTCAGATGCAGATATTGCCATTATTGTTGTAGGCGAAAATCCTTATGCAGAATTTTTTGGAGATATTGGTCACGAATCAAACCAATTAGAACTTACTCTAACTAAAGAACACCAAGAGTATTTTAATAAATATAAAAAATTAGGAATTAAAACTGTTGTTGTTTTAATTTCTGGAAGGCCATTAGTAGTAACAGATCAAATCAATAAATCAGACGCTTTTGTAGCTGCATGGTTATTAGGTTCTGAAGGAGGTGGAGTTGCAGAGGTACTTTTTGGTGATTATAATTTTAAAGGAAAATTACCACATTCTTCAACTAATTCCTCAGCCCATTCTGTCTCCGGC
>CAXBAC010000082.1:0-8999 GCA_963973485.1 uncultured Polaribacter sp.
TAAATCTCTCTATTGGTAAAACAATCGCTTTTAAAGGATTGTTTGTGTTCAAGTTTTTATTGAATTCTTCTATCAATTTTTTCTTTTTCTGTAAAAGAAAAAAATAAAATAGATTCATTACCACTTTTTTCTCCAGAAAACCAACTAGAAGCCATTAATAATGAAGGTACATTTTTATATCCATCAATATCTGAACTACTAAAATTTTCGATATTTGCTTTTTTAAAAATGTTTAAAACATTTTTTTGAAATTCTTCTACTGCTGTTACTAATACTAATTTCATTGTCTAAGTTTTTAAATTCAATCAAGTAAAAAACAGAACTATTTATAATTCTTTTTTTCGATCATATAATACACCAATGGCACAACCAATAAAGTTAATACTGTAGAAACTATAGTACCTCCCATTAATGATATTGCCAATCCTTGAAATATTGGATCAAAAAGAATCACAAATGCACCGATAACAACTGTACCTGCAGTTAATAAAATTGGTGTTGTTCTTACTGCTCCTGCTTCTATAGCTGCTTGTTTTAATGGTATTCCTTCTGCCAATCGTAGGTTAATAAAATCAATCAATAAAACTGAGTTTCTTACCATAATTCCTGCTAAAGCAATCATACCAATAAAAGAAGTTGCTGTAAAAAATGCGCCCATAATCCAATGCCCTAAAATAATTCCGATTAAAGATAAAGGCACAGCAACCATCATTACAATTGGTGCTTTAAAGTTTTGAAACCAACCTACAATTAAAATATAAATCAAAATTAAAGCACCTAAAAAAGCGATACCTAAATCTCTAAAAACCTCTAATGTAATTTGCCATTCTCCATCCCATTTTACTGTATAATCGTCTTCAAAATCTGGTTGTCCTAAATACATTTCATTCAATTTATAACCTTCAGGAAGCTCAATTTTATTCAACTTTTCTTCCATTCCTAAAATTGCATAAGCAGGACTTTCTAATTCTCCAGCCATATCTGCCATTACATAAACCACTCTTTTTTGATTTTTTCTATAAATACTTTTATTTGAAATTGTTTCTTTTATTTCAACCAAATCAGCAATAGGAATCATATTACCTTGTTTTGATTTTATTTTCAATTGAGAAATATCAGAAATAGTAGATTTTTCTTTTTCATCTAAACTCAACACCAAACCAACTTGATTTACAGCATTTTCATCATACAATGTTGTTATTGGGTTGTTAGATAAAGCCATATTCATGGTATATGCAATTTGCTGTGGAGCAACTCCATACAGCATTGCCTTTTCTTTATTGATTTCAAATTGATATTCTTTTTGATCTGCTTCAACCATAAAATCTACATCAACAACATCAACAGTATTATTTAAAATATTCTGAATATCGTTTGCAATTCTAATTTGCTCTTTATAATCTGGTCCATAAACCTCTGCAACAATGGTTGATAAAACTGGAGGTCCAGGTGGTACTTCTACCAACTTTACATTTGCGTTGTATTTTTTTGCAATTTTCTGAATTTCTGGTCTTAGTAATTTTGCAATTCCATGACTTTGAATTTTACGTTCTCCTTTATCAACCAAATTCACCTGAATATCTGCCATGTTAGAGCCTCCTCGTAAATCGTAATGACGCACTAAACCGTTAAAAGTTATTGGTGCAGAAGTTCCTACATAATTTTGATAATTTACTACTTCTGATCTTGTAGCTAAATATTGTGCAATTTCTTGGGTTACAACTCCTGTTCTTTCTAAAGTTGTGCCTTCTGGCATATCAATAACCACTTGAAACTCATTTTTATTATCAAAAGGTAACATCTTAACAGCTACAGAATTTGTAAGAAACAGACCCATTGTTGCAATTAGTACTATAAAAGTTCCTCCTAAAAACAACCATCTTTTAGAACTGTTTTCTAATAAAGGTCTTTCTAATTTATCGTAAACTTTATAAATAAAGGTTTGCTCTAAAGGTTTTTCTGATTTTTCTTCTATTCCTTTTTTGTCTTTTTCTCTTAAGAAAATATATCCTAAATAAGGCGTAATTGTTAACGCTACAAATAATGATAAAATCATTGCAATTGATGCTCCAATTGGCATTGGTGCCATATAAGGCCCCATTAAACCAGACACAAAAGCCATTGGTAAAACAGAAGCAATTACTGTAAATGTTGCTAATATTGTTGGGTTACCAACCTCATTAATCGCATACAAAGCAGCTTGCTTAAAAGGCAAACGTTTCATTTTAAAATGCCTGTGCATATTTTCTGCAATAATTATAGAATCATCAACCACAATACCTGTTACAAAAACCAATGCAAATAGTGTAATTCTGTTTAAGGTATAATCTAACATGTAATAGCTTAGTAATGTTAAAGCAAACGTAATGGGTACAGATAAAAATACAACCAAACCACCTCTCCAGCCCATAGCTAACATTACTACTAAGGTTACAGCAATAATAGAACCAATAAGGTGTAACAACAATTCTGACACTTTATGAGAAGCTGTTTCTCCATAATTTCTAGTCACTTCTACGTGTACATCATCAGGAATTAAAGTGGCGCGTAAATGAGCTACTTTATCTAAAATAACTTCAGCAATTTTCATTGCATCTGCTCCTTTTCTTTTGGCAACAGAAATAGTTACTGCAGGGTATTCTGATTTATAATCTACAGATTTTACACTCCCTTTTCCAAAACCTAAAGACACATAATTTTGTGGAATTTCTGGTCCATCAACAATAGTTGCAATTTGTTTTAAATAAATTGGTTGATTCTGTTGCACACCAACCACCAAATTTTCTACATCTGTAACAGAAGCTAAAAATTTACCAGTATTTACCAGAAATTCTGTATCATTTTTATCAAAACTACCAGAAATTAATTGTGAATTGTTGGCCTTTATCATTTCTGAAACCGACAAGAAATCCAATCCGCTTGCAGCTAATTTATCCTTATCCAAAACTACTCTTAATTGACGATTTCTCCCACCAATTTTATGTGTGATAGAAACATCGTTTACTTTCTTAATTTCTGTTTCTAACTCTTGTGCCATTTGACTTAATTGGTAATCATTGTAGTTTTCACTCCACAACGTTAAACCTAACATTGGTACATCATCAATAGCACGAGTTTTAACTAATGGAAACGTAACACCTTGTGGCATTTGATCCATATGTTTGTTAATTTCGTTGTACAATTTTACAAACGAACGCTCAATATCTTCGCCCACATAAAACTGCACAATTACCATTGCTTTTTCGTTCATTGCAGTGGCATACACATACTCCACACCTTTAATATTAGAAATTAATTTCTCTAAAGGTTTTACAACTCTATTTTCTACTTCTGTAGGGCTTGCTCCTGGATAACCCACAAAAATATCTGCCATTGGCACATCAATTTGTGGCTCTTCTTCTCTAGGAATTAAAAAGGAAGCGTACACACCAACAACCATAAAAACGATCATCAGTAATACTGTTAATTTTGATCCGATAAAGACTTTTGCAATTTTACCAGCTAAACCTTCTTTCATATTATTTATATTTTTGGGCGTTTTAACAGGCTATCCATTTCAATCTTTTTTTGCCATAAATGGCAGCAAAAAAAGGATTTCCATTATTATCCTTAACGCGAATTTTTAGTTATTGAATTGTAATTTTTGCTCCGTTAAATAATTTACCATCAGCAGAAATTATATAAGATTCATTAGCATTCAATCCTGATAAAACCTCAACATTATTGCCATAAGTTCTACCCAAGCGCAACCAACGCAACAAAGCTGTATTCGTTTGACTTACTGTGTAAACACCCGATAATTGTCCGTTTTTAACAATTACATCCACAGGAATTAAAACCATCTCAGATTTTGTTTTTTGTTCTAAAGGAAATTGTACAGTTGCAAACATTCCAGATAGAATAGATACATTTGTTTTTTCTAAATTTACTTTTACCAAATATTGTCCTCCAGAATTTTTAGCAGAAGTGCTAACTTCTGTTACTTTTCCTTTTACAGTTTTATCAATCGATTTTACTAATACATTTACGTCTGTTCCTTTTTCAATTTCTGATATTTCTGTTTCTGGAACCATTGCCAATACTTCAAAATCTTTAGGAGATTCTAAGCTAATTAATGGCATTCCTGGGTTTGCCATATCTCCTGCATCAATATTTTTATTGGTAATTATTCCACTAAAAGGCGCTTTAATATTAGAATAGGTAAACTGAGCATTGATTTCGTTTTTCATTTGTTTGGCAGATTCTAAACCTGCTTTTGCCATTTGATAATTGGTAGTCATGTCATCCATTTCTTTTTGAGAAATACTACTACTAGCAAATAAGTTTTTAAAACGATTGTAATTTTTTTCTGCATTTGTAAAAGCAGTTTGTGCTTGTAAAATACCAGCATCTACTTGTGCTTTTTTGGCTTGTAAATCTGTATTATTTATAGAAACTAACAACTGCCCTTTTTTTACTTTATCACCAACATTTACATGTACTTTTTTTACAAAACCCATCATTCTAGTACTTAAATCTGCACTATTAGTAGCTTGTATTTTTCCACTTACAGACAAAAACGGATTGTTATTGTTTGCTATAATATTACTAACCTTTACTTTAATTGCTGGTGAATTTTCTGCTACTGCTTTTTTATCTTCACTACCACAACTTGTTATAAATAATGAAGTTGATATTAAAGTAATTATATAAATGTATTTTTTCATTTCTATGGATTTTATTTTATTGCTGATAACTGTGGCTACTTATTGCCAAATTTTTCTATTTTTTGGTTAAAAATTCTAAATAAGTTTGTGTAAAATTGTACTCGAAAATAGTTTGATAATACTCTAATTGCTTTTGAGAAAATTGCGTTTCTGCCAATAACAAATCTGATGTTTTTTCTAAACCTTCTTTAAATCTGTTTTGTCTAATTCTTAAAGATTCTTCTGATTGTTGCAATGCTAAACTTGTTAATTCTAATCTATTCTTAGCATCAATCAATTGACGTTTTGTTTTGTTTAATTCTAAATTACTTTTAGATACATATTGATTGTATTCTAGTTTCGATTTTTCAAATTCAGCTTTGCTTTTTTGGGCTTTCCCAAAACGTTTGGATCCTTGAAAAATATCCCAACTCAATTCTGCTCCAATAACATATCCACTTGCATCACCAGTAAAAATTTTATGGTCATACATTTCGTAACTCCCAAAGGCATTTAATCTTGGTAAAAAAGCCATTTTATCTGCTTTATTCATTGCTTCAAAACCATTTAAGGCAAGTTCCATTGCTTTAATATCGCTTCTGTTTTCAGAGATTTTTTGATCATCAACAGAAATATTAGTTACGTTTAATTTTTCTGATGGCAAATACACAACATCAGCTTTATCATTCATTAAAAAAGAAATATAATTTGAGGCATTTTGCACGTTACTTTTTGCGCTTTGTAATTGATTTCTAACTTCTGTAATTCGTATTTCTACATTTAAAACATCTGCTCTTTGTAACAATCCTTCTTTAAAACTATTATCAGCTAATTTTTTGTTAACCTCAGAAGCTTTTAAAGCTTTCTCTAAAACTTCTACAGCTTTATATGCCAATTGCAATTGCATATAGGCTTTATTTACTTCAAACATTAAATAATCTTGAGTTCGTAATGTTTGTAAAGACATGGCTTCCATCTTAGATTTTGCTGCTTTTCGTTGATAAAAACCATCTAAATTGATTAATGGTTGTTCTACTTTAATAATCGTTGCAAAATTTTGAGTGGTTGTGGGATCGTTTAATAAAGTAGGATTAAAATCGTTCTGAGTTAAAATTCCTTGATTTAATTTAGACCCAAAAGCCATTAATGGATTTGTAGTAGAAATACCTGTATGACTGGCAGTAATATTGGGTAAAAACACTGCATTGGTTTGGTTATATTCTGCTTTTGCAGCATTAAATTCTTCTTGTGATATTTTAATACTGGTATTATTTTCTGAAACTTTGGCTAAAACTTCAGTTTTTGAAATTGGAATTATTTCTTGTGCTTGTATGTTCATACCAAATAGCACTAAAAAAAAAGGGAGTATATAAAACTTCTTCATAAATTATCTATTTACAGTACAAAAATAGATTGAAGAAATGTTTCTATAAGTAACAAAGGTTACCTACAAAAAGTTTAAGGAGTGCTTTTTAATAAAGAAATGAACAACTCCATGCCTTGTCTGTTAGGATAAGAGTTGTAACATTTATCCATATTTTTTATTGTAAAATAAGGTTGAAAATAAGTTAAATATTCTTCTGAATTACCTCCAAATGGTGGATGATCTTCATTTAGTTTTACATCAAAAAGTAAGCCCACTAACTTTCCTTTATTTTTTAATAGTGAGTTCATTTTACGAGCATATTCTAGCCTTAAAACAGGTTTTAGTGCACAGAAAAAAGTTTGTTCTATTATTAAATCAAATGTTTCATTAAGCTCAAAAAAATTACCATGAAGCAATTGCAGGTCAGGGAAGTTCGGTATTCTAGACTTTAAATTTTTAAGAGGGTACATAGAAACATCTATTACATAAACGTTTTTAAAACCTTTATTAAATAGATATTCAGCTTCATAAGAATTTCCTCCTCCAGGAATTAAAATTTTTAAATCTTTATTTTCTAATTGATCAAAATAGGCTTTTAAAGGAGGAGAAACTTGGCCTAAATCCCAACCAGTTTTATTTTTTTTGTATTTATTACTCCAAAACTCTTCGTCAAAATTCATCCTTTACATTATAGAAAAACATCTAAAAGAGATGTTTTGTTGATTTAACTAAATTGCTTAATCACAGCAATCAAATCATTTTTTTGAACTACACCAGATTGCTTCCACATTTGTTCTCCTTTTTTGTATAGTAATAAAGTTGGAACACCTCTAACTTGATATTTTGCTGCTAAAGATTGGTTTTTATCAACATCAATTTTTATAATTGAAACTTTATCTCCTAAAATATCTTTAACCTCTTTTAATATAGGGCTCATCATCTTACATGGGCCACACCATTCTGCAAAAAAATCGACTAAAACAGGCTTGTTCTGATTTATTATTTCTGTAAAACTAGTCATATTTGAATATTTTTATCAAAGGTAAATTTTAATAGCGTTATTTTTAGTAATGTTTGTTACAGTTCTAAAACTTTTATGCTGTTTCTAAAAAGCTTTATTTTACCCTCATTTTCTAACTTCTTTAACAATCGAGAAACTACAACTCTAGAGGTATGTAAATCATCAGAAATTTGTTTGTGGGTTGTTGTTAACTCATCATTACTGTTAACCATAGCTTTGTCTTTTAAGTATTTAAACAAACGCTCATCCATTTTTAAAAAGGCAATAGTATCTACTGCTTGCAAAAGTTCTTCTACTCTGTTATGGTAACTTTGTAAAATAAAAGATTGCCAACTTTTAAAGTTACTTAGCCAATCAGTCATTTTTTCTTTTGGCAGCATTATTAAAGAAACATCTGTTTCTGCAACTGCTCTAATTTTACTTTTAGTTTGACCCATACAACAAGACAAAGTTATTGCACAAGTATCTCCTTTTTCTAAATAATATAGTACCAATTCATCACCATTTTCATCTTCTCTTAAAATTTTAATAGCACCAGATAATAGTAATGGCATTGATTTTATATAATCGTCTATTTCTATAATAATTGTGTTTGCAGAAAACGTTTTTGAAACTCCTATTTTAGAAATTTCTTCAATTAAATCATCTTCAAAAAGGTAACCAAAATTAGAATGCAGGTCTGTATTCATTTCAAAATATTTATAGATTATAAATTTAATGAAATGATTTTACAAGACGGTATTTGAATAAGAAAAAGACTTATTTACTAGCTTTTTTGTCGTTATTCATTAATAAATAAACTGCAGCAACTAAGCCTATTACTACAAGTACGAAAACACCAATCATTATAGTGCCATTTACCCAAGAAACTAAAGGAAAATTTAAGAAATTCATAAGTCATATATTTTGCAATAAAAATAAGACTTGAGGTGTTTTTAAATTATGATAAAAATCAGGTTTTTAAAAATTTACATTTAAAATATCGCCACTTAACTGTAGCAATTGTAGTTCAATTAACTTAGCATCAAACTTTGCATTATTTAATGCTGTTTTAGCATTAATTAAATTAATTTGTGCTTGCCTAAATTCTACTGATGTAATTTGACCCAACTTAAAACGCTCTTGGGTTCTGTCGAAATTATTTTGGTTACTTAGTACATTTTGTTCTTGTGCACTTAAAATAAACAGTTGATTTTTATAGTTTTCCCAAGTATTTTTAAGATTATTATCAATATTTACTTTCTGCTGTTCTAACAATATTTGCTGGTTGTCTAAAGCAATTTTAGCATTAGCCACTCTTGTTTTAGTTGCACCACCATCAAAAATATTCCATGTTAAATTAATACCTGCATTTAAACCATCTGAAGTAATTAATTTTGCCCCAAAAGGGTTGATTAAATTTTCATTCTCAGTTCTATTAAAACCGTAAGAAGTATTAAAATTTAAGCTAGGTAAATAGTTAGCTTTACTAATTTTAATGTTAAACTCACTTATAGCAATATTTTGTTTGTTCTGTTTTAACAATGCATTGTTATTCATTGTTTTTGTTTGAAGCTCTTCAAAATTTAACATCTTGTTATATTCAACCTCAGTTTCAACTTCAAAATTTACATCATTTTTAGCACCTAAAATTACATTCAACCCACGTTTTGCGTTATTTAATTGTTGCTTGGCTGCAATTAATGCAATACTATCATTATTAACATCTACTTGAGCGTTTAAAAATTCAAGTTTGGTAGATTGTCCATAATCATATTGATATTTTGCACGTTTTAACCTTTGTTTAGAGATGGTTAAAGCTTCTGATAAGTTATTTGTATTTTCTGATGTAGATGGTGCAATATTAACACTTCCAGATTCAGGTGGTGGAGACATAATTGGAGTATATTTTGATTTCTTTATTGGTATTAGTGCAACATCTAATGAA
>CAXBAC010000083.1:0-8971 GCA_963973485.1 uncultured Polaribacter sp.
GAATAAATGAACAAACTCTATTTAAAGAACGTACAAAAATGACAGATAAGATCGATTTTTATAAAAATCTAAAACCGTTTTTGGAGTGTAAAGATTTCACAGTTTCAGGTGAAAAATATCAGATACAAAAAAATACAGATTTTGAGATGTTGGTAACAACTCCTGTTCCAAAAAATCTAGGAGATTATTATAAAAGTGAAGATTATATTTCTCATACAGATTCTAAAAAAACATTGTTTGATAAAGTTTATCAAACAGTAAAAAATACTACCCTTAAACGAAAGCTAAAACTTATAAATTCTTTTAATACAACTTCAAAAACTATTTTAGATGTTGGAGCAGGCACAGGAGATTTTTTAAACGTTTGCAAAAATAATAATTGGCAAGTTTTTGGAACAGAACCAGATTTAGGAGCAAGAACTATTGCCTCAAATAAAGGTGTAGCATTAGAAGAAGGTTTATCAAAGTTTGAGAATAAAAAATTTGATGTAATTACACTTTGGCACGTTTTAGAACATGTAGAAAACTTACAAGAGTACATTACAACATTACATAGTTTGTTAGCAAAAGATGGAAAATTGATAATTGCTGTGCCCAACTATAAAAGTAATGATGCAAATTATTACAAACAATTTTGGGCAGCTTTTGATGTGCCTAGACATTTGTGGCATTTTTCTCAGCAATCAATTGCAAAGTTGTTTTCGTTAGAAAATATGATTGTTGAAAAAGTTCTACCCATGAAGTTTGATGCGTACTATGTTTCTTTACTAAGTGAAAAGTATAAATCAAAAAAAATGAAACCTTTAAAATCTTTTTATAGAGGTTTCATTTCAAATTATGAAGCAGCCAGTTCAAAAGAGTATTCTTCTTTGATTTATATCCTAAAAAATCAATAAATACCCATTTTAAGAGTTTTTAATTTAAGTTTTGTAAATAAACCATAGAAACACTAGTTAAAAAATTAAAAAGCGCTTAAATCGTAAGTTTTAAGCGCTTTTTTAATAAATTTTAGTTATTAAATATAATTATTTATAGTTTTTAGCTATGTAATAGATATACTCCCCAAAGTGTGATAATAAAATAGACTGCTAAGCTCATTGCTCCTGCATAATCTTTTGCCAAACGTTGCCCAATCAATAAAAAGATTAAAGTGATCGCAGAAAGCTCTACACCCAATAAAGCAATTTCTTTTGCTCCTGAAGTATACAATTCATAAACTCCATAAATCATTAAAAGAGCAGCTATAATTTCTATCACTAAAATTACTCCTAATAATAATGGAACACTATTTTTTAATGGTGATGCTTTAAAATGTTCTGTAATAAAAGAAACATTTCCTTTCCAATCTAATAATTTGTCAATTCCAGATTGCAAAAAAGTCACAATTAAAAAAAATAATACTAATACCTCTGTTGGGTAATCTGATAAAAAGTTCATAATTCTATAGTTTTAAATTATTTAAATGCAGCATCAATAGGTTCCCAAAGTTCAATTTTATTGCCTTCGTTATCTAAAATCCAACCAAATTTACCATATTCGAATTCTTGCATTTCTCCTACAATAGTAACACCTTCTTTTTTAAGTTCAGCTAAAAGTGTTACCAAATTTTCAACTCTATAATTAAACATAAAGTCTTTTTTTGATGGCTCAAAATAATCTGTTTTTTCTGCAAAAGGACTCCATTGAGTAGAGGCGTCTTCACCTTTTTTATCTTTCCACCAAAATGTAGCACCATAATCATCAGTGTTAAAACCTAAGTGTTTTTTATACCATTCTTTAGATGCTTTTGGATCATCACTTTTAAAAAATAAACCTCCAATACCTGTGACTCTTTTTTTCATATTACTTTTTTTGTGTTGCATTTTCATAAAGGGTTATCCATTCTTTTACTGTCATTTTAGAACAAAGTTCTGCAATTAAATCATAAGGAATTTCCTCTATTTTTTTAAATCGGATGCAGCTTTTTCCCATATCTAATTTACGCTTACAATGCTTTGGGTATTCTGCAACAAACCAATCGTGCAATTCTTTTTTTGCGTAAATACCTGAATGATATAAATTGATCGAATTTTTCTGTGAAGCTATATTGATAAAGGGTAGAGGAGTGCCTGGTTGACAATGATACCCATTTGGATAACTAGAAAGAGGCACGTAGAAACCAATCATTTTATACAAAATACCTTCCTCAAAGCCTTCTGGTAAATTTTGTTTGATTACAGTTCTAAGCTTTTCTATGGGTTGTTTGCGCTCATCAGGAATTTGCGCAATGTATTCTTCTGGAGTGTTTGCTTCGTAGGTCATTTTTTATGATGATTTAAAGCCAACAAGTTAACAAAATTTTACTTTGATTTTATCTACAATTGTTTGTGCTAGTTTTTGTTTGCTTTCAATGGTCCAGCCAGCAACGTGTGGAGATAGTAATACATTTTCTGAGTTGATTAAATATTGGAAAGCCTCTGGCATGTTTTCATTAGAAAATAAGTTTTCGAAAGACGATTTTTCGTATTCTAACACATCTAAACCAGCACCTAAAACTGTATTAGATTTTAATGCAGCAACCAAATCTTTTGTATTTACAGCTGTTCCACGTGCAGTATTTATCAACCAAAAAGGTTTTCTAAACTTATTGATAAATGCTGTATTTATCATGTTTTTTGTAAGTGAAGTCTCTGGTGTGTGTAAACTTAACACATCACTTTTTTCTTGTAATTCTTTTAAAGAAACTTGGGTACAATTTTTATCACCTACATTTGGTTTTATATCATAGCAAAGTGCTTGAACATCAAATCCTTGTAGTTTTTTAGCAAATGATTTTCCCATATTTCCATAGCCAATTAAACCTACAGTTTTGCCTTCTAATTCTACACCTCTATTTTCTTCACGCAACCATTTTCCATTGCTTACTTCTTGGTTCGCTTTATTAAGCTTATTAAATAAGGATAATAACATTCCTAAAGCATGTTCCCCAACAGCATTACTGTTGCCTTCTGGAGCAGCTATAAGTTCAATTTTTTTACTTGAAGCATATTCACATTCTATATTTTCTAAACCAGCTCCAACTCTTCCAATAAATTTTAATTGAGTTGCTTTATTAAGAAAATTTTTATCAATTTTAAAACGACTTCTCAGAATTATTCCATCATAATTATGGATTTTGGTTTCAATTTCTTGTTTTGAAGAGGTGTAATCTTCATCATTTTGAAAGCCTAAATCATTTAATTGTTGAATTAAAAGTGGATGATTGGTATCTAAATGAAGTATTTTCATTAGTCTTTTTCTTTCAACTTATTCTTAAGTGAGTTTATTTCTTTGTTTTTGTCTTTTAGCTCCATTTTGTAATAAATTAGACCAGTAATTAAGTAGAAAATTACAAATATATTTCTAAGATCTTTTCCATCAGAAATAGTAATGTCGAAAAACTTTTCTAAGACATAGAAAAATCCAAATAGAATAATTGAGAGCTCAGATACAACTTTTAAAATACGTTTAATATTGTTCTTCTTCATTTGGGAAATCTCCACTTTTAACATCAGAAACATAGTTTTCAAAAGCTCCAGTCATGTCTTTATACAAATCTAAATACCTACGTAAAAAACGAGGGTTAAATTCATGAGTCATACCAACCATATCATGTGTTACTAAAACTTGCCCATCTACACCATTTCCAGCACCAATACCAATTACAGGAATAGTTAAAGCTTCTGCAACTTTAGTAGCTAATTTAGCAGGTACTTTTTCTAAAACAATGGCAAAACAACCAATTCTTTCTAACATAAGAGCGTCTTCTAATAATTTTTCAGCCTCTTCTTCTTCTTTGGCTCTAACAGTATATGTTCCAAATTTATAGATTGATTGTGGGGTTAACCCTAAATGACCCATTACAGGAATTCCTGCATTTAAAATTCTCTTTATAGAATCTTTTACCTCTTTACCACCTTCTAATTTTATAGAATGTCCTCCACTTTCTTTCATAATTCTTATGGCAGATCGTAATGCTTCTTTTGGGTCTGATTGATAACTACCAAAAGGTAAATCTACAACCACTAAAGAACGTTCAATTGCTCTAACAACAGAACTTGCATGATAAATCATCTGATCTAAAGTAATAGGCAAAGTAGTTTCGTGACCAGCCATTACATTAGAAGCAGAATCACCTACTAAAAGTATGTCTAAACCTGCACCATCTAAAATTTTGGCCATGGTATAATCATAAGCAGTTAACATGGAAATTTTTTCTCCATTTGCTTTCATTTCCACTAAAGATTTTACAGTAACTCTTTTGTACTGTTTTTTTGCTACAGACATATTTTTTGTTTTTTGACTGTTGTAAAAGTAAGAAATAAAAGGAAATTGAAAAGACTCGTAAATACGAACTTTATATAATTGTTGATAAATGAACTAGAAAAAATATGTAGTTTTAGCGTTTTAAAAATCAATCAATTATGAAAAAATACATATTATTTAGTTTGATAGTTTTTTGTTCACTAACCAATTATGGGCAAAAAAACGACGAGGAAAGTAAAATTAAAAAGGTAATTACCACTTTTTTTGATGGTTTGCATAAAGGTGATAGTACTCTAATGAGTAAAACATTACATAAAGATATAAAAATACAAACCACATCTAGTATGGGAAATGCAAATAATATATTGCAAACAGATTCTAGAAAAAAACTGTTAACAGGTATTGCAAATAAAAACCCAGAACATACTTATTTAGAAAAACTACTATCTTATACTATTAAAGTTGACGGAAATATAGCCTCAGTTTGGACACCTTATGAGTTTTATTTTAATGATAACTTTAGTCATTGTGGAGCCAATTCTTTTCAGTTGTTTAATAGCAATGGAAATTGGGAAATTATCTATTTATTAGATATGCGTAGAAGACAGAATTGCGAGGCACTAAAAGAAAAAAAATAAGTTATATTTGATTCTTTAAAACTTAAAATGAGCAACAATTTACCGAAATTAAATCCAAATAAATGGATCGATAATTACGCAGATTATCTTTTTAACTATGCTGTTGTTCGTGTAAATAATAGTGATTTAGCAAAAGATTTAGTTCAAGAAACTTTTTTCGCGGGTTTAAAATCTGCAAAAAACTTTAAAGGTAAAGCTAGCGAAAGAACTTGGTTGGTTTCTATACTAAAGAGAAAAGTAATAGATTATTATAGAAAAATAAATTCTAAAAAAGGAAAAGCAGAAGTAAGAATGAACTTCTATAATGATGGAGAAAGTGAAGGAAACTGGATAGAAGAACGTGTGCCACAAAGTTGGGATAACGCTTCTGAAAAATCAATAGAAAACGAAGAGCTAAAAACACAAATTGAGGCTTGTATAGATAACTTACCAGAAAAATATGCGATGGTTTTTAGAATGAAAACCATACAAGAGTTTGAAACTGAAGATATTTGTAAGGAGCTAGACATTACATCGTCTAATTTATGGGTCATAATCCATAGAGCAAGAACACAATTAAGAAAATGTATGGAAGATAACTGGTTTAATATTTAAATGATGTTTAAAAAATTAAATATAACTTGCGATGAAGCCACTACAATTTGTGATAAAAATCAATATAAAGAGGCTACATTTTTAGAAAAAGTAAAACTGAATATCCATTTTTTACAATGTAAAATATGTAAAATGTATACGAAACAAAATTTATTGTTAACCGTATTTTATAAAAAACACGCAAAACATTGTAAAACAATAAAACACTGTTTAACAATAGAAGAAAAAGAACATTTAAAACAAAAATTTGATGAAGTAAATAGTTAATTACTTTATATTTTAAAAATTTAGAAACGGAATTTATAAGAATATAAATTTCGTTTTTTTGTACTTTTGATTCAAAATTAAAGCATGCATTTTTTACCAGAAAAACTAGACGATTATGTTGTAGCACATTCTCAACAAGAACCTAAAATACTTAAAGAGTTAAGTAGAGAAACTTGGCAAAAAGTGCTTAACCCTAGAATGTTAAGTGGCGCTTATCAAGGAAGGGTTTTATCGATGATTTCAAAATTAGTGCAACCAGAAGTAATTTTAGAAATAGGTACTTATACTGGTTATTCTGCACTTTGTTTAGCAGAAGGTTTGGCTAAAAATGGAAAACTAATTACTTTAGATAAAAACGAAGAGTTAGAAACGCTTCAAAAAAAATATTTCAAAAAATCTAAATACAAAAATCAAATCATACAAAAAACAGGAAACGCTATAGAGATGATACCAACTATCGATGAAAAGTTTGACTTGGTTTTTATTGATGCAGATAAATCAAACTACTCAAATTATTTTCATTTAATTGTTGATAAAATGAATCCTGGAGGTATTATCTTATCAGATAACGTGTTGTGGAGTGGAAAAATTATTGAAGAATTAGATCCAAAAGACATAGATACAAAAGCGCTTTTAGCTTATAATAAGTTGTTAAATACTGATGATAGAGTTGAAACAGTTTTATTACCTATAAGAGATGGCTTAACAATAAGTAGAGTAAAATTATAGGATTTAAATTATAAAAGAAACTACCTGTTTCTTTTTATTGGCCCTGTAAAGTCATCAATTTTATCTTTTACGCCATTAACTTCTTTAGTAATATCTTTTGCGATATTTCTGTCAAAGTCTTTTATTTTAGAGCTGTCGTTAATTTCTTTTTTAATATCGTTTGTAGCATCTTTTATTTGACGCATTCCTTTTCCTAAACCTCTTGCTATTTCAGGAATTTTATCTGCACCAAATACCATAACTACAATTAACATAATTACAAAAACTTCTGGAGTACCAATAAATAAAAAATGTGTGCTCATAATGATGCAAAGATATAGTTTATTCTAATACTTAATTTAAAAAATTAGCCAAAATTATTGAAATTAATGCTTTTAACATGTTTTGTAAAATAAACTTATTAAAAAGATATTAAAACACAAAATATTGATAAACAGTACTTTACGTTTCTTTTTGTTTCTTTAATATAATAATTTTCATAATTTTTCTTAATATAGTTGTTTTTTTATGAATTTTTTTGTTTAAATTTGTACTTTAACCCTTAAACCCCTTAAGATGAAACCCCTAAAAAAAGTCGCAGCGCTTGCTGTTGTGCTTATTGGTATCTTCGCTTTTCATAAAGCAGAAGACGCTCCAAAAGCTACTAGTTTAAACATCAAAAATATTAATGTAATTGAAACACTATCCAAACAACAGTTTGAGTGTAGGCCTGTTTCTGATTTTATGTTCTACGTAGAAACAGATCTTGTTAAAAAAATTCGTGGTGCTAATAATGTAAATGCAAAAGTGTACATTTTAGACAAAACCACAGGTCAAAAAGCTTTATTAGCAGATGAAAATATTCAAATAAAAAAGTTTGAAGGAGCTATTGAATTAAAAGATCACACAGCAGAAGGTTCGTTTAAAAACGAAGTTATTCAAAATGGAGATGTTTTAATAGGAAGCTCAGCAAAAGCACCTTTTACTTTTGATGAATTGATTAAATATGAATCTATTTATAATAGCTATTTAAACTCAACAAATAAATTGCTTAGATTAAAGAGGTCTATTTAAAAGAAAATACATTACCCTTAAACCCCTAAAATCTAAAACCTAAAAGCGAAGTATAGCTTTTAGGTTTTATTTTTTTATATTTATACAAATGATAGATTTAAGTGTAAAAGAAATTTATACAATTGTTGGTGTACTAATGCTTTTATTGGCAATCGTATCTAACTTTAAAAAAAGAACTAAGATGGTTTTTGTTGGTTCTGCTGCTTATTTAGTACTGAATTATTTTCTTCCCAAGATTTTATTTTTTGATATTGTTTCTTTTGTAGTCTTAATTACTCCTTTTATTTATTTTAGAGTTAATGGAAAGAGCTTTTTAGATTAAAAGTAAAAAGGATTCTAGAAACTTAATTTTATCTAGCAGTTCAATATTAATACCTTCAAATTAAAATTCCGACTATGAAGTATTTTTTATTATTACTATCCATATTGTTTTTATCTTCTTGCAGCAACATAAAATACGATAGAGATGTTTGGTTAAAAGATAGCGTTATTACAAAAATGGATTTTAATAACCCAAGATCTCAAATGATTGATGATGTTTTAAAAAACCACCTTAAGGTTGGCATGTCTCTAGAGGAAGTACACTATAAATTAGGTTATATAGAACCATCAAAATTTGCTTATGACAAACCTTCTAGTAGTTATATTTCAAAAGATTCAGTTTCAGCTAAAAATATAATTGGTTTGACTTATTTTATAGGCCCAACTTTGGGTGACTATGAGCTTTTAACTATAGAATTGGATGAAAATAATTTAGTAAAAGACTTTTGGGTAAGGTCAAATTAGTTTTTAAATGGCTGACACTTTTAAAATACTAGCTATTTTTTAGTTAACATTCGCTTAATCTCATTTAGTTTCATCAACGCTTCAATGGGTGTAAGCGTATCAATATTTGTAGCTAAAATTTCTTCACGAATATTTTCTAATAAAGGATCATCTAACTGAAAAAAGCTGAGTTGCATTTCTTCATGTTGTGCTTGTTTTAACACCTCCTTTACTTCATCATTTTTATTATTTTTTTCTAATTGTGCTAATATTTTATTGGCTCTATGTATTACCATATTTGGCATTCCTGCTAGTTTTGCAACGTGAATTCCAAAACTGTGGTTAGAACCTCCAGAAACCAATTTACGTAAGAAAATAATATTGTCTTCCAACTCTTTTACAGACACATTAAAGTTTTTAATGCGTTCAAAAGTAGTGGTCATTTCATTCAGTTCGTGATAATGTGTGGCAAATAAGGTTTTTGCTTTGGATGGATGTTCGTGCAAGAACTCAGAAATGGCCCAAGCAATCGAAATTCCATCATAAGTAGAGGTTCCTCTACCAATTTCATCTAATAATATTAAACTGCGCTCAGAAACGTTATTTAAAATCGATGCAATTGGTAGAGGAACCTCTACTTA
>CAXBAC010000084.1:0-8899 GCA_963973485.1 uncultured Polaribacter sp.
ACCATCATTGTAGTCATGGTTATTACTATCATAGTCATGCAAGGTATTATTACACTTATGAGTATAGGAGACAACCTCGATATAATTCAAGTATAAATACAAGAGTAAGAATTAGTGCCCCAAGAATTAGAATTGGTTTTTAACCAATGTCTACTATCTTTGAGCTGGTTGATATTTACTATCAATCAGTTTTTTTTAACTAAAGTATATCTGCTTATTCTTTGCGTTTACCTTTTCAATTTTAGTTTTTAAATCGGCTAAAAATTTTTGATGTGCTTCTGAGTTTTCATTAAAAGGTTTGTGTAATAGTCCTTTCTGAATCACATCAACTTCTTTCATTAGTTGAGTTGTTTCTTCAGTAAACCAAGTGTTCGAGAATTTTTCCCAAATATAATTGATAGCTGTTTTGTTTGGATGAATCATATCTTCTGCATAAAAACGATAATCGCGTAATTCATCCATCATAATTTCAAAAGAAGGGAAATAAAAGCTGTTTTTTCTGGCATCAATAGTATTGTGGATTCCTGTAATTAAATGACTTTTACTTTGCGTATTTTCTATAAAACCATCTTTTAAATGTCTTACAGGAGATACTGTAAAAACACAAACTGTATCCTTATTAATACTTTTAATTAATGTGATACTTGCAGCAATACTTTCAGAAACTTCATCTGATGACAACAATTCTTTTAAGAATTTTTTTTGCGAAATTTTATGACAATTAGCCACAATTGCATCAGTATCTAAAAAGCGATAAACCCAAGCAGTTCCTAAAGTAATAATAATGTGTGTAGCCTCTTTTAATTTTTTTTGAGTAACAGTTATTGCAGTATTTAGGTTTGTTAAAAGTTCTTCTTTATTTGACGAGCTTAAGTTAGAATGTGCATCTAAACAATGCCAACGTTCATTCTGATAAACAATATCTTTTTCACTATAAACTTTCTCATTTATAGCATTGGTAATTAATGTTTCTATTGCTTTTGGATGAAATAGAATGCCAAAAGGATTTTGAAAGCTATTAAACTTAAAATAGTTTAATTGATTCCCAATATTTTCAGAAAAACAAGACCCCAATAATAAAATACTAGAATTATGACTAATAGAGTTTCTAGTTTCTTTTTTAATTGGTATTTGAGTCTGTAATTTCATTAAGCTTCTAAATATTCTTTTGCTTTTTCTAAGGCTTTAGGAATTCCTCCAGGATTTCTTCCTCCAGCAGTTGCAAAGAAAGGTTGGCCTCCTCCACCTCCGTGAATCAATTTTCCCAATTCTCTCACCACAGTTCCTGCATTATAGCCTCTTTCGTTTGCTAATTCCTTTGAGATATAGCAGGTTAACATTGCTTTTTCTGATGATGGAGCACTTGCAAAAAGTAGAAACAAATTTTGATGTTCTTTACCTAAAGAAAACGCTAAGTTTTTAATTCCGTTTGCATCTAAATCTACTTTTGTAGCTAAAAACTGTACACCATTTATTTCTTCAAGTTGATTTTTAATATCACCAGATAAATTTGCAGCTTTTTCTTTTAAAAGTTGTTCTACTTGTTTATGTAAATTGGCATTTTCATCCTGTAATTTTTGTACAGCTTTAGCAGGATTTTTAGGATTATTTAATAGTGTTTTTACTTCTGATAAAGCAGCATTATTTTCTGAATAAAAATCTTTTACAGCCTCATTAGTTATCGCTTCAATTCTTCGAATTCCAGCAGCAACAGCTCCTTCAGACTTTATTTTAAAATGCCAAATAGCACTTGTATTTTTCACGTGTGTTCCACCACACAATTCTATAGAATTCCCAAATTTTATGGCTCTAACAGTATCCCCATATTTTTCACCAAAAAGCGCCATAGCTCCTTCTTCAATGGCTTGATGCATTGGTATATTTCTTTTTTCCTCTAAAGGTAAACCTCCTGAAATACGCTCATTTACAAAGTTTTCTACATCTTGTAATTCTTCAGTTGTCATTTTAGAAAAATGAGAAAAATCAAATCGTAAATATGTTGGTTTTACTAAAGAACCTTTTTGTTCTACGTGTGTACCTAAAACTTCGCGTAAAGCTTGATGTAGTAGATGTGTTGCAGTATGATTACTTGCAGATAAATTTCTATGTTTTTTATCAACTACAGCTTTAAAGTTTTCTTCTAAGTGTTTTGGGAGGATTTTTGCAAAATGTATAATTACGTTGTTTTCTTTTTTCGTATCAACAATATAAATTACATCACCATGAGCATCTTCTAAATAGCCTTTATCACCAACTTGTCCTCCTCCTTCTGGATAAAATGGTGTTAGATTAAAAACCAGTTGATACATTTCACCATCTTTTTTCGAGGTTACTTTTCTGTATCTAGTTATTTTTACGGTGGTTTCTAAAGTATCATAACCTACAAATTCTTCTACTGCATCATCAGTTAAAATTGTCCAATCATCAGTAGACATTTCACTTGCGGCTCTAGATCTGTTTTTTTGCTTCTGAAGTTCTGCTTCAAAACCTTTTTCATCTAAAGTATAGCCTTTTTCTGATAAAATTAGAGCAGTTAAATCTACAGGGAAACCAAAAGTATCATAAAGTTCAAAAACTTTGTCTCCTGAAATTTCTTTTGTTTTTGACGATGATATAATACCGTCTAATAAAATCAATCCTTGATCTAAAGTTCTTAAAAAAGAAGTTTCTTCTTCCTTAATTACATTTTCTATCAATTGTTTTTGTGCATTTAATTCAGGGAAAGCACTACCCATTTTATCACTTAAAACAGCAACTAATTGATAGATAAATGGTTCTTTTTTATCAAGAAAGGTAAAACCATACCTTACAGCCCTTCTTAAAATTCTACGAATTACATAACCAGCACCTGTATTGCTTGGTAACTGTCCATCAGCTATAGAAAAAGCTACGGCTCTAACGTGATCTGAAATCACACGAATTGCTATGTCTTGTTTTTCATTTTTACCATAAGTAGTGTTAGTTATAGTACTAATTTCTCTAATAATAGGTGTAAAAACATCTGTATCATAATTCGATTGAACACCTTGTAAAACCATACACAAACGTTCAAACCCCATACCTGTATCAATATGTTTGTTTGGCAACTCTACTAAAGTTCCATTAGCTTTTCTATTGAACTGCATAAAAACCAAATTCCATATTTCTACAACTTGAGGATGATCTTCGTTAATTAAAGTTCGGCCATCAACTTTTGCTTTTTCTTCTGCAGAACGAATGTCTACATGAATTTCAGAACATGGTCCACAAGGTCCTTGTTCGCCCATTTCCCAAAAATTATCCTTTTTATTTCCTTTTAAAATACGATCTTCAGCAATAAATTCTTTCCAAATATCATAGGCTTCTGTATCCATTGAAAGTTTATCTGCATCATCAGAACCTTCAAAAACAGTTACGTATAAAATGTCTTTATCTATTTTGTAAACCTCGGTTAACAATTCCCAAGCCCAAGCAATTGCTTCTTTTTTAAAATAATCACCAAAAGACCAATTTCCCAACATTTCGAACAATGTATGGTGATAGGTATCATAACCAACCTCTTCTAAATCATTGTGTTTTCCAGAAACGCGTAAACATTTTTGAGAGTCTGTAATTCTATTGTTTTTTGGTGTACCATTTCCTAAAAAATATTCTTTAAAGGGAGCCATACCAGAATTCACAAAAAGTAAGGTAGGATCATCTTTTGTAACCATTGGTGCAGAAGGAACTACCAAATGCGATTTTTCTTGAAAAAAGTTTAAAAAAGTAGCACGTATATCTTGTGATTTCATAAAAAAGAAGTTTCCAACAAGTTGGATTGTGTTAATTTATTTTTAAAATAACTACTTAAAAAAAGCAGTTGTAAAACATTTTGTAAATTTGTGAGTTATTGAAATATGGATTTACAATAAAATTCTAAAATCAAACACAAAAATACTATAATTACTTGTATGGCAAAAGTAAAATATTATTATGATGAGGATACGCTTTCTTACAGAAAAATAGCTGTTAAGAAGAGCGATTATTATCGAAAAATATTATTTAGCTTTCTTGGAGTTATTTTAATTGCTTTTTTTGGCTTTATAGGCTTTAGTCAATTAATTACTTCTCCATCAGAACTTGCACAAAAAAGAGAGTTAGAGAACTTAAAGTTTCATTACGAACTTTTAGAAAAGAGGTTAGAAGAAAGCTCAACAATTTTATCACAATTACAAGAAAGAGATAATAATATTTATAGGAGTTATTTTGAAGCAAACCCAATACCAGAAGAACAAAGAAAAGCTGGTTTTGGAGGTGTAAATCGCTATAAAAATTTAGAAGGATTCGATAATTCTGATCTTGTAAAAAAACTAACAAAAGAGGTAGATATTTTATCTAAACAAATGGTGGTACAATCAAAATCATTAGACGAAATAGTTGCTTTAGCCAAAGAAAAAGAAGTAATGTTGGCCTCTATTCCTGCAATTTTACCAATTAAAAAAGGTGATTTTTACGTAGCTTCTGGTTATAAAATGAGAATGCATCCAATTTTAAAAATCAACAAATTTCATAAAGGAATGGATTTTACTGCACCAAAAGGTACTCCAGTTTATGCTTCTGGAGATGGTAAAATTTATAGAGCACAAAGAAGTTCTACCTTCGGAAAAGTTATTTACATAGACCATGGTTATGGTTACAAAACCATTTACGCGCACTTAAATGACATGGTTGTAAGAAGGGGGGAATCTATAAAAAGAGGTGATTTAATTGGTTATGTTGGTAATACAGGACTATCTGTAGCACCACATTTACACTATGAAGTTCATAAAAATGATGTGGCTCTAAATCCTATTAATTTTTATTATGGCGATTTAACTTTAGAGGAATTTGCAACACTACAACAAACATCAGAAGAGAGTCAATCTTACGATTAATTTTTTTAAAAATTTAATAAGAATCATAAGATGCATATAGATTTACCTGAAAAGCGTTACTACAAAATAGGAGAAGTGTCTAAGGCATTTGATGTAAATACTTCATTAATTCGCTTTTGGGAAAAGGAATTCGATATTATAAAACCTAAAAAGAATAAAAAAGGGAATCGCCTTTTTACTCAAGAAGATATTAAAAACTTTAAGCTAATATTCAATCTGGTTAAAGAAAGAGGTTTTACTTTAGAAGGGGCAAAACTACAGCTCAAAAAAAATCCTGAAGGAGTTTTTAATCGCCATGAAATTTTAAGTAGATTAGAAACTGTTAAGGCAGAATTACTTAAAATCAAAAATTCGCTATAATTTTTACGATTCATTTTTAATTTTTTGGCAGTATACATTCTCAATACTTGCTATGCATGCATAATATTTTTTGTTATATTTGGGAAAAAAGGGACATAATTATAAAGTGTAACTTATCAAATTAACAATCGTAAAAAAAATATATTATGTCAAAAAAGTATGTAGACTTAGAAACTTTAAAATACATACTTTATGATATTCATAAATTAGAAGATTTACTTACCAGAGAACGATTCCAAGAACATGATATGGAATCTCTAAATTTATTTATAGATTCTGTAAAAAATTTTTCTGATCGTGAGTTGTATCCTTACTTTCAAGAGATGGATGCAAACCCAGCATATCATAAAGAAGGAACTGTAATTGTGCATAAACAGGTACAAAAAGTCATGCAGCAATCAGGAGAAATGGGCATAATTGCAGCTTGTTTTGATTACGATGATGGAGGTTTACAAATGCCAATATCAGCGTTTCAAGCTGCAGTGTATATTATGGATGCTGCAAATAACCATTTACCTGGCTACCCAAGTTTAACATTAGGTGCAGCAGAATTAATTATTGAATTTGGTACTCAAACTTTAAAAGATACTTATGTACCAAACATGCTTGCTGGAACTTGGGGAGGTACCATGTGTTTAACAGAGCCACAAGCAGGAAGTTCATTATCTGATATTGTTACCAAAGCAACTCCAACTAATAATGGTTTTTACAAAATAACAGGACAAAAAATATTCATTTCTGGAGGCGATTATAAAGAGGCTAAAAATATTGTGCATTTGGTGTTAGCAAGAATTGAAGGTGCTCCAAAAGGGACGAAAGGAATATCATTGTTTGTAGTCCCAAAAAATAGACCTAAAGAGGATGGAACTCTAGAGTATAATGATGTAATGACAGTTGCTGATTTTCAGAAAATGGGTCAACGTGGGTATTGTACCACACATTTAGCTTTTGGAGATAATGACGATTGTAGAGGTTGGCTTGTAGGTGAAGAACATAAAGGATTAGCCCAAATGTTTTTAATGATGAATGGTGCTAGAATTGCAGTGGGTAGAGGAGCTGCAGCAATTGCAATGGCTGCTTACAGAACGTCTTTACAATATGCAAACGAACGCCCACAAGGAAGAAAATTATCTGCTGATGGTAAGAAAAACCCAACAGAAAAGCAGAGTTTAATTATAGAACATCCAGATGTTAGGCGAATGCTATTGCTGCAAAAAGCTATTGTTGAAGGCTCTTTAAGTTTAGTGCTATTAGCCTCTAAATATCAAGATATTTTAACCACAGCAACATCCAAAGAAGAGAAAGAAAAGTATCATTTATTACTAGAAATGATTATTCCTATTGTAAAAACATATCCATCTGAAGCAGGAGCAGAATCTGTAGATAATGGCCTGCAAGTTTTAGGAGGTTATGGATTTTGTACCGATTTTACCTTACAACAATATTATAGGGATATCAGAATTTCTGCCTTGTATGAAGGGACTACAGGAATTCAATCTCAAGATTTATTGGGAAGAAAAGTACTCATGCAAAATGGAAAAGGGTTGGAATTGTTATCCGCAGAAATTGTAAAAACGATTATTGCTGCAAACAATAACGAAGATTTAAAATCGTATGCTGATGTATTGGGCGAAAAATTAAAACTGTCTCAAAAAGTACTTGGTAAATTGATGCCATTTGCGATGAAAGGGAATTACGAACGTTACTTAGCAGACGCCAATTTATTTATGGAATTCATGAGTACTGTGGTTTTAGGTTGGTTGTGGTTAGAAATGGCTGTTGATGCGAAAAAAGAACTGGCTAATAATGATAGAAAGTATTCAGAAACTTTTTACGAAAGTAAAATTCATACGATGAAATTCTACTTTAAATACGAAGTTCCAAAAACAAACACATTAGCAGAATCATTGTTGAGTGATGAAGTGGTTACCATTAAAAACGATAAAGAATATATCATATAATGAATGTAAAAGAACAATTTAATCTTTCAGGAAAAGTAGCTATTATAACTGGTTCTAGTAAAGGAATAGGAAAAGCGATTGCAAAAGGTTTAGCAGAACAAGGGGCACAAGTTGTTATCTCCAGCAGAAATCAAGAAGCTTGTGATGACGTTGCAAAAGAATTTTCAGAAGTAGGCTTAAAAGCAATTGGGCTTGCTTGTCATATAGGAAAAGAAGAGCACCGTAAAAATTTGGTTGATAAAACCATTGAAGCTTTTGGTAAAATTGATATTTTGGTAAATAATGCAGCCATCAACCCAACTTTTGGACCTATTGAAGACGTAGCTACTGAAATTTTTGATAAAATTATGGATATCAATGTAAAAGCACCTTGGTCTTTAACTAATCTGGTGTTGCCACATTTTCAAGCTAACAAAAACGGAAGCATCATCAATATTGCATCTGTTGAGGCATTAACTCCAGGTTTTGGGTTAGGATTGTATTCTACAAGTAAAGCTGCTATTTTAATGTTGACAAAAAATCAAGCAAAAGAATGGGGAAGATATGGTGTAAAAGCCAATGCCATTTGCCCAGGTTTAATCAAAACAAAATTCAGTGCTGCACTTTGGACCAACGAAAAAATGCTCAATAAATTAGAAAAGTCTATACCAAGTGGAAGAATGGGAATGCCAGAAGAAATGGTAGGTTTAGTTTGTTTATTAGCTTCTGATGCTGGAAATTATATGACAGGTGGAGTGTATACTGCAGATGGTGGATATATGATTGCTGGGTAAATACAGTTTAAATGAAAAAAATATTAATTCTCTTTATAGTTTTCTTGAGTTGTAAAAACTCAAAGGATAAAGATGAAATTATTATTGATGAAAATTTTAAGGAAATTTTAATTGAATATTCAGAGAAGTTTCCCATTTCTAAATTTGATAATAAAATTGAAGGATTAATATATCCAGTTCCATCATATCAAGTATTTTTCAACAAATTCAATAATGATACAATTTTTTCAATAAAATTATCTCCATTTCTTGTAGGATTAAACCCTTTAGATTTTGTAATAAATAGAGAAAACGATTCTATAAGTTATGAATTTCATGAACCAATAGGATATTTTTTACTAAATAATATGTCAATTATTGTTTTTGATAATGATAATTATTCAAATGATTTACTAGATAAGGAAAAGTTATTAAAGAATATTCCTGATTCTCTTAAAGTTGATCTAAGCAAGGTGAATACACATGTAAAAAGTCGGTCAGAATATTATATATTCACAAAATCATCTATTAGAAAAATAGAACTATGAACTTCGAATACTCAAAGAAATCAATAGAATTACAAGAAAAACTAAACACTTTTATTGATGAGCATATTGTACCAATAGAAAAAGAATTCTTGACTTTTCAAAGTGATGCAAATAATATGTGGAAACGTTTTCCAAAGATTGAAAAGCTCAAACAAAAAGCGAAAGATGCTGGTTTATGGAACTTATTTTTACCTAAAGATTATGGAGATTTAAGTCCGGGTTTAACCAATTTAGAATATGCGCCATTAGCAGAAATTATGGGTAAAAAAATCTGGATTTCAGAGATTTTTAACTGCTCTGCACCAGATACTGGAAACATGGAGGTTTTGGCCAAATATGGAAGTGAATTTCAGAAAAAGAAATGGCTTACTCCTTTAATGAATGGA
>CAXBAC010000085.1:0-8796 GCA_963973485.1 uncultured Polaribacter sp.
TGCAATAGCAACTACTTTTGCATGATGTTGAGTGCCTTTATTTGTGGTTACTATAAAACTACCATCTTCTAATTTATCTATAGTATCTGCTCTTTCTCCTAAAGTAAACCCTGGTTCAAATTGTTTAATTTGTTCCATTAATTTATCTGTTAAATCACCTGCTAATATTTCTGGATATGCAGGAATATCATATATAGGTTTCTTTGGATAAATTTCTGAACATTGGCCACCTGCTTGTGGTAAAGCATCTATTAAATGGCAACGTAATTTTAACAAACCTGCTTCAAAAACAGTAAATAATCCTGTTGGTCCTGCACCAATTATAAGTATGTCTGTTTTTATCATCTTGATAAAAATAATTTTAAGAGTTTGCTGAGCGCGTTAAGGATTGAAGTGGCATCCTTTTTTTATTTTTCAAAAAAAGATAAAACGTAAAGCCTGACCTTTAGGTAACGCCCAAATAATTTATTTAATTAAGCAACATTAATAACTTCTTTAATGTGTGGAGCATATTTTTTTATAGTTGCTTCCACTCCATTTTTTAATGTCATTTGGTTAACAGAGCAGCCTGTACAAGCGCCTTCTAACTGCACTTTTACAATAGCGTCTTCTATAGAAAGTAGTTTGATGTTACCACCATCACTCATTAAAAAAGGGCGAATTTCTTCTAACGCTTTTTCTACGTTATTTTGTGTTTCTTGAATTGTCATATGCTTATTTTTTTACAGAACTACAACCACTCATTGTGGTTATTCTAACGACCTCTGTTGGTGGTAAGTTTTCGTTTCTATGTAGCAATTGTGCTACCATTTCTTTTGTAATATCATTAAAAGACGTTTCTAAAACTGTGCCTTCTTGTAAAGCTACTGGATGACCAACATCTCCAGATTCTCTAATACTTTGTACCAATGGAACTTCACCTAAAAATTTTGTATCAATATCTTCTGCTAAGTTTTTAGCACCATCTTTACCAAAGATATAGTATTTGTTATCTGGTAATTCTTCTGGAGTAAAGTATGCCATGTTTTCAACAATACCTAAAACTGGTACTTTAATGCTATCTTGTTGAAACATTGCAACTCCTTTTTTAGCATCTGCTAAAGCAATATTTTGTGGGGTTGAAACTACAACTGCTCCATTAATTGGCAAGGCTTGTACTATTGAAAAGTGAACATCTCCTGTTCCTGGAGGTAAATCGATTAAAAGAAAATCTAATTCACCCCAAGCAGCATCAAAAATTAGTTGATTAAGTGCTTTAGAAGCCATTGGGCCTCTCCAAATAACTGCTTGATCTGGATTTGTAAAAAAGCCTAAGGATAGTAATTTTACTCCGTAATTTTCTACAGGTTTCATTTTAGAACGTCCATCTACATTTACAGAAAGTGGTCTTTCTTTTTCAACATCAAACATAATATGTTGTGATGGTCCATAAACATCTGCATCTAAAACCCCAACACTAAAACCCATTTTAGCTAAAGAAATAGCAGTATTTGCTGTAATTGTAGATTTACCTACACCTCCTTTTCCAGAAGCTACTGCAATAATGTTTTTAATGTTCGGAATTTCTTTTCCACGAATTAAATTAGGATCTTTTTTTGGTGCAGCTTTTTCTACTTTTAAATTGATTTTCACCTCAATTTTGTCATCAACATTTGTTTTGATAGCTTTTGTAATTTCGGCCTCAATTTTCTTTTTTGCTTGTAAAGTAGGGTTGCTTATAATAACATCTACATTTACTTCATCACCAAAAATAACCACATTTGTTACGTTATTATTTTCTATTAAGCTTTTACCTTCTCCAGGAGCTGTAATAGTTTCTAGGGCTTTAAGTATATCTTGTTTTGTAAAACTCACGTCTTATTTTTATTTAATCTTGATTACAAAGATACAGCTTAACAATAAGATATTAAAGTGAAAAAATTGTGAAAATTTATACGCTAATAGGTTGAGTTTATGTCAATTCTTTAGAAGGATTCCAAAAGATTTTTTCTAAATCTTGAATTTGATTATCAATCACAACAATACCTTCACTTTCTAACAATTGTTGCATTAAATTGGTTCCATCAAAATGATGTTTACCAGTTAACAAGCCTTTTTTATTTACTACTCTATGAGCAGGAACTTCTTCTTGCTGATTGTGAGAATTATTCATGGCCCAACCTACCATTCTTGCAGATCTTGCAGCACCTAAATAGGTAGCAATTGCTCCATAACTTGTAACTCTACCAAAAGGTATTTTACGAGCTACAATGTATACTTTTTCAAAAAAGTTATCAGATTTTTCCATTGTGAAAAAATAACAAGTTTATCAAAATTGATAAAAAAGAAAACTTAACTTTAATATTTTAATCGAAATTGAATGTACGTAATCCACTTACCAACTTCTAAATATTGGTTTTCGTAAAAAGTTTGTGTTTCTGTAACCTCTTTTGGTGCACCTTCATTTTTATAAACGTTGTGATTTGCATATAAAATTTCATGACCTTCACCATGTAACAATCCTAAAGTATACCCATGCATAAACTCAGAATCAGTTTTAAGGTTTACTAATCCATCTTCTTTTAAAATAGTATGGTATTTTTTTAAGAAGTTGGTATTTGTCATTCTGTGTTTTGTTCGCTGATATTTAATTTGAGGATCTGGAAAAGTTATCCAAATTTCAGCGATTTCATTTTGTGCGAAGATAAAATCTACCAATTCTATTTGAGTTCTTACAAAAGCAACATTTTCTAAGTTTTCTTCAATTGCTGTTTTTGCTCCTCTCCAGAAACGAGCTCCTTTGATGTCTATACCTATGTAATTTTTATCTGGATTTTTACGAGCTAAGGCTATTGTATATTCACCTTTACCACAACCCAACTCAACAATAATTGGATTATTATTTCCAAAAAAAGAATGCCATTTTCCTTTATGAGAAAAATTATTTAAAACTTCTTCTCTTGTAGGTTGAATGACATTTTTAAACGTTTCATTTTCTTGAAAACGTTTCAGTTTATTTTTACTTCCCAAATTGTTCGTTTAAGCTCTATCTTCTGTTCCTTCGTCTAAAAATCTTTTAGACTCTTTCATCCAATATGCAAATAATACTAAAAGTACTACTAAAAAGCCCCAATTTACGGCGTTAGAAATCCACCAGCCTAAATCTGCAGTAGCAACTTCTAATCTTAACCATCTAAAAGGGATGAATAAGATATCTGTGAATAAACTACCAATCCATCTAAAAATATTGCTTGCTATCATAACTTAATTATCTTTACCGTGCAAAAATAACAAAAGAATCAATGCTAGCCAATTTTTTAAACAAATCTAAGCCCATCAATTTTATTGGTTTACTCGTTTTGTTTTTTTTGGGGTTTGTATTTACGTTAATTTCAACTCTTTTTGAAAATGGTTTTCACTTAAATATACTTTTAAAAAGTATATTTCTGAGTTTACTTTTTTTAATTATCTTTTTTTTCTACAACTTTATTGTTAGTAAAAATAAATTAACTAAAGACAATTCTTTAGGGTTTTTCCTACTTACATTACTATTCTTCAGTATTTTACCTTCTTTATTAAATTATGATATTTTACTTTTGATGGTAATTAATTTACTGTTTTTAAGAAAAATATATAGTTTACAATCTCCAAATCGTGTTTTAGAAAAACTTTTTGATAGTGGTTTTTGGTTGGGAATCTTTTTCATTTTACAACCCTCATCAATTGTATTTATTTTTTTAATTTATTTTGCAATTTTTATACATCATAAAATAACAGTACACACTATTCTAGTTCCTTTGGTTGGTTTTTGTGTGCCTTTATTATTACATTTTACGTACTTTTTTTGGACTAAGGATACTGCTGTTTTTACATCACTCTTTAATTTTGATATTAATTTTAGTGCTGCATTTTATTTCAATAAAACTTATTATGGCTTTACTTTGGCTTTATTGAGTTTTACAATTTTAGCAATAATTGTAAAATCTATTCGCACATTAACTATTAACAATACCTTTAGAAGAAGTTGGGTATTATTAATGTTGCATTTTTTGATAACCTGTGTTTACCTGATTTTTGCTCCAGAAAAAAATGGCGCTTCATTACTATTTCTGTTTTTTCCTGTTTCTATTATTTTGACCAATGGAATTCAACTCATTAAGAAAAGGTTGTTTAGAAATATTGTTTTATATATTATACTTTTAAGTTGTATCCTTTTCTACACTACATTATAGCTTAGTGCCAAAAGCCAAATCTCCAGCATCACCTAAACCAGGAATTATATATCCTTTATCATTTAATTTTTCATCTATGGCTGCAATCCATAAATGGGTGTTTTCTGGGAATTTATCAGCAATAAAATCGATACCTTTTTGAGCACCAATTACTGCAATAATGTGTATTTCTTTTGGGATTCCTTGTTTTTTTATAGCTTCATAAACTGACACCAAAGATTGGCCAGTTGCCAACATTGGATCTGCCAACAATATGGTTTTATTTTCAATTGCTGGGGCTGCAAAATACTCTACAATTATTTCTGAATCTGAACTATTTTTTGAATGATTTCTATATGCAGATATAAAAGCATTTTCAACACCATCAAAATAATTTAATAGGCCTTGATGTAAAGGCAAGCCTGCTCGTAAAATAGAACACAAAATAATATTATTACTAATAGTTTGTATCTGTTTCTCTCCCAAAGGTGTTTCTACAACAGTATTTGTAAAGTTTAGTTGTTTACTTAGTTCATAGCCCAAAACCTCGCCTATTCTCTCTACATTTCTTCGAAATCGTAATCGATCTTTTTGAATGTTTTTATCTCTTATTTCTGCAATAAAAGTATTTAATACTGAGTTGTTTTCGCCTATATAATGTATTTTCATCTGTACGCTTTTATAAAGATTTGTAAAATAATCAATTTGTTTTAGATAGCTAAAAAATAATCATCAACTTTGCAGCTTTTAACTAGAAATGAACACAAGAACTTTAGCCATTATTGCTGTTTCTATTGCTACTTTAATATATGGTGTAAATTATACCATTGCCAAAGATGTAATGCCTGTTTATGTTAAACCCTATGCTTTTATATTGTTAAGAGTTTTTGGTGCAACATTAGTTTTTTGGTTTTTAGGACTGTTTGTAAAAGCGCAAAAAATTGACAAAGCTGATTATAAAAAAATAGCATTAGCTTCATTTTTTGGTATTGCTTTAAATATGCTTTCGTTTTTTAAAGGGTTGAGTTTAACCACTCCAATAAGTGCATCAGTAATGATGGTTACGTCACCAATAATGGTACTTTTATTTTCGCTTATTTTATTAAAAGAAAGAATTATAAAAAGGCAAATTGTTGGAATTGCTTTGGGCTTACTAGGTGCTGTTATTTTGATAGTTTATGGTAAAAATTCTGCAGAGAATGCTACGAATTCAAATCTTGGTAATTTTTTAGTTTTTGTAAATGCTACCTCTTATGGTTTGTATTTGGTATTGGTAAAAAATTTAATTTCTAAATACAATCCCTTAGTATTTATAAAATGGTTGTATTTATTTGGTTTAGTTTTAGTGTTACCTTTTGGTCTAGCTGAGTTTAATGAAATTCAATGGGCAACTATGCCCACAAACATTTACTTAAAAGTTGGTTTTGTAATTATTTTTACTACCTGTATTACCTATATATTTAACCTTTTTGGCTTATCAAAATTAAAACCAACTACAGTTAGTGTGTTTATTTATTTACAACCTGTTATTGCTAGTATTTATGCATTATTAGTTGGAAGTGATTCTTTAAATTTAATAAAAATAAGTGCATCAATAATTATATTTTTTGGTGTGTATTTGGTTACCAAACAAGCTAAAAAATCAACAAAATAAAAACTTATCTTTGCACTTCATAAAAACAATTTTTGTATGATTCAATCTATGACTGGTTATGGAAAATCGGTGTTACAATTGCCAACCAAAAAAGTTACAATTGAAATAAAATCTTTAAACAGTAAAAATTTAGATTTAAACGTTAGAATTCCTTCTTATTACAAAGAAAAAGAATTGTCTGTTCGTAAGAAACTAGCAAGAACTTTGGTTAGAGGTAAGGTTGATTTCTCCATTTTTGTAGAAATGACTGCTGATGAAACCTCAACTAAAGTAAACCATAGTGTAGTAAAAGAGTACATGCAACAGTTGAGAAACGTAGTTCAAACAGGAAGAACAGATGATGTTTCGCTTTTAAAAATGGCTATTACAATGCCAGATGCATTAAAAACGGATCGTGAAGAATTAGATGAAAACGAATGGAATTTAATTAATAAAAATATTGATGAAGCTGTAGAAAAAATCATTCAATATAGAATTGATGAAGCTGCTTCTTTAGAAATCGATTTTAAAGAACGTATTACAAATATCAAAAAATATTTGGATGAAGTTAAAGCTTTAGATGAAGATAGAATTGCTAATGTAAAAACGCGTTTGCAAAAAGCAATTGGCGATTTACAAGTAGAAATTGATACCAATAGGTTTGAACAAGAATTGATTTATTACCTAGAAAAACTAGACATCAATGAAGAAAAAGTTCGTTTAGAAAATCATTTAAACTACTTTTTAGAAACATTAGCAACAACAGATTCTAATGGGAAAAAATTAGGCTTTATTGTGCAAGAAATGGGTAGAGAAATTAATACTACAGGTTCTAAAGCCAACTTTGCTCCTATGCAAAAAGCGGTAATTCAAATGAAAAATGAATTAGAACAAATTAAAGAACAGATTTTAAACGTTCTATAAATTATTAAAAAGCTTTTTAAAGCTTCAATTATAAATGTAAAAACTGATAATAATTCAGCAAAACAAAATTAATTATGGAATATAATTTTGTAGGCAAACTGTTTGTTTTTTCAGCACCTTCTGGATCTGGTAAAACCACAATTGTTCGCCATTTATTACAACAAGAAAAATTCAACTTAGAGTTTTCAATATCTGCAACTTCTAGAGCTCCTAGAGGATTTGAAAAAGATGGCGAAGATTATTATTTTATCTCTTTAAAAGATTTTAAAAATCATATAAAAGCAGATGATTTTTTAGAATGGGAAGAAGTATACAGAGATAATTTTTACGGTACTTTAAAAAGCGAAATTGAGCGAATTTGGGCTAAAAAAAAGCATGTAATTTTTGATATTGATGTGGTTGGAGGTTTACGAATTAAAAAGAAATTTCCAGATAGAACGTTATCTGTTTTTGTAAAACCACCAAGTGTAGACGAATTGAAAATCCGTTTAAAAAAACGTAAAACAGAAAGCGAAGAAAAAATTAATATGCGTATTGCAAAAGCATCTGTAGAGCTTGCAACTGCACCTCAATTCGATAAAATTATTAAAAATTACGACCTAGATGTGGCTTTAAAAGAAGCAGAAGAATTGGTAAGTGATTTTTTGGAATTGAAACAGAAAAAATAAACATTATTTTCTCATTAATCTTAGTTCTAAAATCTTAAAATAATGAAGGTAGGTTTATATTTTGGCACATTTAACCCAATACATGTTGGGCATTTAATCATTGCAAATCACATGGTTGAATACTCTAACCTAGATGAAATTTGGATGGTAGTTACACCTCACAATCCTTTTAAGAAAAAAAGTTCTTTGTTAGAAAATCATCATCGATTTGAATTGGTGTATAGAGCCACAGAAAAATACGAGAAAATTAAGCCCTCAGACATTGAGTTTAAATTGCCACAACCCAATTACACTGTGCACACTTTAGCACATATTGCAGACACCTATAAAGACAAAGAATTTTGTTTGATAATGGGCGAAGACAACTTGAAAAGCTTTCATAAATGGAAAAACTATGAGACCATTTTAGAACACCATTCTATTTATGTGTATCCAAGAATTGCTGATGGTGAAATTGAACATCAATTTAAAAATCATCCAAAAATACATAAAGTTGATGCTCCAGTTATGGGAATTTCATCAACCATGATTCGAAAAGGAATCAAAAACAAAAAAAACATACGTCCGCTTTTAACTAAAGAAGTTTGGGAATATGTTGATGAAATGAATTTTTATAAAAAATAGTTTCGTTATTTTTACGTTATACAATAGTAAAATCAAGAAAATTATCTGTGGATAACAAAACCAAAAAAAAAGGAAGACTAAAACAAAAACTAACTGATAAATACAGATTGGTAGTTTTAAACGAAGATACTTTTGAAGAACGTTTTTCTTTAAAATTATCACGCTTAAACGTCTTCGTTTTAGGTGGTGTTTTGTCTTTTCTACTGATTTTAGTATCCACATTTATCATCACTTTTACACCAATAAAGGAATATATTCCTGGATATTCTTCTACAGATTTAAAGATAAAAGCTAGCATTTCAAACAGATTCTTTAAAAAGAAAACTAGATGTTTTAAATGATTACACAAAAGCTTTGCAACCTATTTTAACTGGTGAAATAAAAGCAGAAATTATTGATACTTTAGAACTTGAGTCAGAAAAAGTAAACATTAAAGATAGTTTGCTTAATGCTACAAGAGAAGACTCTATTTTTAGAGAAAAAATAGAAAGCCAAGATCGTTTTCCTATTCAAAATAATGCAACATCAAATGTAAAAATTGTCTTTTTTGCACCTGTTTCTGGCAGTATTTCACAAGATTTTGATGCCAAAACCAAACATTTAGCTGTAGATATTACTGCAAAACAAAATGCACCTGTAAAAGCTACTGCAGATGGTACTGTAATTTTTTCTGGATGGACCACAGAAACTGGCTATGTAATAATTCTAAAACATCCATACAACTACGTTTCTGTTTACAAACACAATGGAAATTTAC
>CAXBAC010000086.1:0-8727 GCA_963973485.1 uncultured Polaribacter sp.
TTTGTAAAGTAAAACCCGCACAAAATATATTGTATAGTACTATATACAATATAAAAATTCAAAATAAATTTAAAATTTCTTAAAAACTTAAGATCTATTATAACTTAATCATATAATAAATGTTCGAAATTTCTGAACTAAAAGCAAAAACTCTTGCAGATTTGCAAGTTATTGCAAAGTCTATAGGACTTACAAAAACAAGTCAATTAAAAAAGTTAGATCTAGTATATCAAATATTAGATACTCAAGCTGCAAACCCTTCGTCTGCAAAAACAACTACTACTTCAGATAAAGTTGTAAAACCAGAAAAACCTAAAAGAAAAAGGGTTGTAAAAAAAGCATCTTCAAACTCTAAACAAGACAATTCTAATATTGAAAGCTCTAAAAATGATGAAGAAGACAAAAAAGTAACCTCTAAAAAGGTTTCAGAACCAAAAAAAGAGGTTCAGAAAAAATCAAATAAGCCAATTGCTAAACCTAAAGTGTCTGAACCAAAAGTTGATGCTACTGAGAAAGAACAGAAACCTGTTCACAAAAATCAACAGAGATCAAACACTAATCAGCAAAGAAATAATAACAATCAACAAAAAAGTAAATCTCAAGCTAGAGACAAAAACAACTCCAACAGAGGTAATAAATCTAACAACAGGTATAGAGACCCAGATTTTGAGTTTGATGGTATTATAGAGAGTGAGGGTGTATTAGAAATGATGCCTGATGGTTATGGATTTTTACGTTCTTCAGATTACAATTACTTATCATCTCCAGATGATATTTATGTATCTCAATCTCAAATTAAATTATTTGGCTTAAAAACAGGAGATACTGTAAGAGGAAACGTAAGACCTCCAAAAGAAGGTGAAAAATATTTTCCTTTAATTAGGGTTTCAAAAATAAATGGTTTAAATCCTAATGTTGTAAGAGATAGAGTTTCTTTTGAGCATTTAACACCACTATTTCCACAAGAAAAATTCAACTTAGCAGAAAAAGGCAGTTCACTTTCAACAAGAATTATCGATTTATTTTCACCTATTGGAAAAGGTCAAAGAGGTATGATTGTTGCTCAGCCAAAAACGGGTAAAACCATGCTTTTAAAAGATGTAGCTAACGCAATTGCTGCTAATCATCCAGAAGTTTATCAAATCGTTTTGTTGATTGATGAGCGTCCTGAAGAAGTTACAGATATGCAAAGAAGTGTTCGTGGAGAAGTAGTTGCTTCTACTTTTGATGAACCTGCAGACAAGCATGTACGTGTTGCCAACATTGTTTTAGAAAAAGCAAAACGTTTGGTAGAATGTGGGCATGATGTGGTTATTCTTTTAGACTCAATTACACGTTTGGCAAGAGCTTACAACACAGTTGCGCCTGCTTCTGGTAAAATTCTTTCTGGAGGTATAGATGCAAACGCATTACACAAACCAAAACGTTTCTTTGGGGCTGCAAGAAACATAGAAAATGGTGGTTCTTTAACCATTATTGCTACTGCCCTTACAGAAACTGGTTCAAAAATGGATGAAGTAATCTTTGAGGAATTTAAAGGTACTGGAAACATGGAACTACAGTTAGACAGAAACATATCTAACAGACGTATTTACCCTGCAATCGATTTAATTAAATCTTCTACTAGACGTGATGATTTATTATTAGATGATAAGACTGTACAACGAATGTGGGTGTTACGTAAATACTTAGCAGACATGAACCCTATAGAAGCTATGGAATTCATTAACGAAAGAATAAAGTTCTCTAAGAATAACGACGAGTTTTTAATTTCTATGAACGGTTAAAAAATCCATTCTTAATAAATGCAGAAAACCTTTTTGATTCAATTCAGAAAGGTTTTTTTTTGGTAGCTTTTTCCTGCTTTCCATTCTATCTTTTTTAATAGTTTTCTATTAAAAAAGGATGCCATTTCAATCAGGGCTAAACATATTTATTTACCAATTGCTTTTGAGTAAACTTTTGTTTTTTGATAAAATATTGGGCAAAAAAAATCCGTTTAGATATTAAACGGATTATTTTTTATTAATTGACTAGTGCTTTAGTTTGTATACATAAATGCTCTATTATCTTCTATATCTGAAGCTTTTTTAATAGCCTCATACATATTAAATGTCTGTCTTTTTCTTGCTTCTGCAATACGTTTTCTGTTAGCATCGTAGTTTGGTAATGCAGTTGGTGCCTCTCTATTTGTTACCTTAAAAGTAAATACACCTCTACTGCCTTCTACACCACTAAACAACTCATTTAAATTTGCATTGTACATAGCACCTACTATCTTTGGCTCAACACCAACCCCAGATAATGTAGGGCTTTTTAAAGTTACATTGCTTGCAGTTCTTACACTTGTATTATTTGCCTTAGCAATATCTTGTAAGTTATCCCCTTCTAATTTTTCAGAAAGCATTGCAGCTTTCTTTTCATTCATTAAAATAGGTCTTACTTGGCTTGTTGCTTTGTTTACAGACATTAATCCTGCTTCTTCTGCAGCATTTAAAAAAGCTACAACATAACTACCTTCTAAATCAAAACGTTTGAAATCGTTTACGTTTGTTTCTGAACTAAATGCCCAACTTACAATTTGTCTTTGATTACCAAGACCTGGTACATTTTCGTCTAACACTTTTAAGCCTACTGCTGGTCTTGCATTATAATTGTTTTCTTTAGCAGCATCATAAATAGTATTCGATTTAGAAACTGCTAATGCAAATTCTTCAGCTTTTCTAAAAACTGAGTTTTCAGTATCCTCAGATGGTACAATTTGTCTGCTATATGTAGCTAGCTTTAAAACTTTTTGCTTGTTCTTTTGATCATCAATTTTAATAACATGAAAACCAAATGGTGATTGTACAACTCCCATATCTCCTTTATTTCCTTCAAAAGAGAAATCTCTAAAAGCTGGTGTCATTCTTGAATAATTAAACCAATCATAAGTACCTCCTTTTGCTGCAGAACCTTGATCTGATGAAAAGTCTTTTGCTAAATTTGCAAATTTACTTCTGTTTCTTTTTACAACTGCTAATAAACTATCTGCTAATTCTTTAGCCTGTTCTTCTGTTCTTACTACGTCTGGAGCAACTCTTTGAGCACCTACAAACTGAATTAAGATATGGCTTGCTTTTACAGAATCTGGCATTTGCGTTACTTCTGTAACTTTAGATATTTTAAAATATCCTCTATCTTTATAAGGCCCTACAATATCTCCTTTATTTGCATCAAATATTTGATCTGCAAATTCTTGGTTTACTAAATTTTTAAATTGATAGTTTAGGTTAAGGCTTGTATCTGAATCATTTTCTGATATAAATAATGCATCATTTGTAGTTTCTTTAAAGTCTTCTATTAATGTTGCAACGTCATTTTTAATAGCTAATTCATCTTCTGGAGTTGCCTCGATATTAAATTGCACATAAGAGATATCTCTTGTAGCATCTACAGTAAATTGCTCTTTATGATCATTTATGTAAGCTTCAACTTCAGATTTTTTAATTTTCACTAAACTATCTGCAATAGAGGTATAAGGCACGTAAACATATTGTGCGTTTATTTTGGTATTGTCTACCATATACTCCATTTCACCTTCTTTTAAAGAAGCTCCAAGACCTGCAGTTACTAAATTATTGAAAGTAGTTGTTGCTGCATTGTCTCTTACTTGATTCATGTAAGAAGACCATTGAGCCCAAAGCTGTTCGTTATTTTCTTTGGTATCTGCAAGGAATTGTTTGAACTTTGCTTCATCAAACATACCAACTTCATTTTGGTATTGAGGGTTATTTTGTACAAAAGGTGCATTTACAACTTCGTTCCAAACATCAGCTTCACCAATGGTAATGCCTGCTTCTTCTAATTGATTGTTGTATATTTTTTTTCGAACAACATTATCCCAAACTGTTTTTGCAGCTTGCATTTCAGAAACTCTACCTCCTGTTTGTTGTTTGTAATTTTCTAATTCATTAGCAAATTCTTGTCTAGAAATAGCTTCACCTTCAACTGCTCCTACTTCATTAACTTTACTAGAATTGAAAAAATCACCAAGTGTAGATGGATCTAATACAAAAGCAAAAAGTGCTAATCCAATGATGATGATCAAGAACATTGAACGTTCTCTAATTTTTGATAAAACTGCCATATTATTTTTAAATTAATTTCAGTGGGCGAATATACGATTTTTGGTTTTAATATTACAACCCTATTTTTAGTTATTAGTAGCTTGTAAAAAGAATTATAGCCATATTGTTTAAGAAGAAAAGCATTAATCTTCTTGATTTGAAATTTTAAATGAAACCTCGTCTATTTTTGCACCACTAATTTTTAAAATTTTAATTTCAAAAGCATCTATTTCTAAAAGTTCTTTTTCTTCTGGAATGTTTTCTGTGTGTTCTATAATAAACCCTCCTAAAGTTTCATAAGCCTCAGATTTTGGAATATTTAGATCATACTCTTCGTTTAAATAATCAACTTCTAATCTTCCTGAAAATTTATAATGAATATCGTTAATTTTTTCTTCTAAAAATTCTTGAGAATCATGTTCATCTTCTATTTCACCAAACAATTCTTCTACAATATCTTCTACTGTAATCATACCAGAAGTTCCACCATATTCATCAACTACAACTGCAACACTTTTTCTTTTTTTCATTAGAGTATTAAGTATATCGTTGACCATCATAGATTCTGGAACAATTTCTAAAGGCAATAAAATCGATTTAATCGTTTTTGGTTTTTTGAATAATTCGAATGCATTTACATAACCCATTACATCATCTAAAGAAGTTTTATAAACAAGCACTTTAGACAGACCTGTTTCTATAAACAACTTTTTAAGATTTGTTACTGTCTCATGGATTTCTACAGAAATTATTTCTGTTCTAGGCACCATAACTTCTCTAGCTTTTACGTTTTGAAAAGTTAAAGCATTTTGAAAAATTTGGATTTCTGAATCCAGTTCGTCATCATCATTACCTGTTTCTAATTGTTCGTTTATATAATTTCCTAATTCTTCTTTACTAAACTCAGTTTGCTGTTCATCTGAATTTGTTTTAAAAAAAACACGCAGAAAAAAATCTGAAATTGCTGTAATAAACTCTGAGAAAAAATGGAATAAATAATAAAAGAAATATGCAGGAATAGCAAAAATTTTTAAAACCTCATTTGCATAAATTCTAAAAATGGCTTTAGGTAAGAATTCTGCTGTAATTAAAATGATTATTGTAGAAATGATAGTTTGAATCAATAAAACTGAAAAATCATTGAAACTTTCTATTGGCAAAAACCTTAAAAGCACAATACCCATATAATAGCTATAAATCACCAAAGAAATATTATTACCAACTAACATTGTTGTAATAAATTTTGATGATTTTTGAGTTATTATGGAAAGAATTTTAGGCACTAAGCCTGCTCTTTTTTTTTCGAGCTCTATATGCATTTTATTTGCAGACACAAAAGCAATTTCCATACCCGAAAAAAACGCGGATAGCAGTATAGAAATTATGATAATAATGAGCTCTACCTCCATTAAAAATTAAAAGTATTACTTATTGTGATTGTTTCTTTTTTCAACTTTTTTTCTAAAATGTCTTTTAAAGAAAAAAACTAGTAATATAAAAATAAAGAAAATTCCTGAGAGTATTGCTCTTTCATTGTTTTTTGAAATATTTATAATTGCATCGTACAGGAAGAAAACTGCAATAATAACATATCCATATTGAAAAAATTTCCAGATTTTGCTCATAATTTAATTTTCTGTGGTTTCTAATCTACCAGTGGTTTTTTTTGCTAAGTGTTTAGACAAATCGTCTTTAGACTCAAATCCTACTCCAAAAATAGTGTCATTTTCTTTGGTAAGTTTAAAAGGTTTTTCTGAAATAAAATATTTGGTTTTTTCATCCCAAAAAAGCTGCTCTGTTTCTAATTTAGATTGTTCATTATGGTTAATAACTACAACATTACCTCTTATTTCTGAAATATCAGTTTTTGAATAATTAATAGCGTAGTTACCTATTATAGTAATTGAATCTAAACCATTATTTTCAAAATTAATTATTTCAATCCCTTTTGGAAATTCGCTATATGGGTGTTTTTTTCTATTACTATAATCTAACATTTTACTGGTAATTAACTTTGATGTTATTTTACCAGAATCTTTATATACATGATAAATATTACTTGCTGTACCTATTGGTAAGTTTTTATCTGCTAAAAAATCTCTAGCTTTTTTTGTATTGTTAGAACAAGAAAAAAGCACTACTGTTAACATTAAAACAGTAGTACTTTTTATTAATATTTGTATGTATTTATTCATGTGTTAGTCACTAGAAGTAACTTTTACAGTTTCTCCAATCCAACAATTAATTTTATATGAACTTCCCATCGTTATTCCTTTTGTAAAGATAACTTTTTTACTTGGTAAGTTAGCTTTGTAACTTCTAATATATCTAGCTGCTGTAGATGATATACTTGGATCTACCCTTGCTGCAATTTGTGCTTGTCTTAATGCTGCTGCATATACCATTCTTTTTTCAAATTCATCTTCTCCACAAGAGTTTACACTAGATTGATAAAGACTTGCAATTAATAAATAAGCTCTACCAAAATTAGGGTTAAACTTTATTGCTTCTCTAGCTAAGCTTCTTGCTTTAGATAATTGACCTCTAGATTTTGCTGCTTGAGCAAACTTTAATTTATACTTTGCTTTTTTAATAGGGTCTGTTTCTAAATCAAAAGCTTTTTCTCTCATTGCTGCAGCACCTTCAGCATCACCATTTTTCTCTAAGATACCTGCATAAAAAGTATATGAATCTGGAGAAGGGGTTGCCTCTGCGTAAGCTTTAGCTAATTTAGCGTATAAAGGTTCATCTTGGCATCCTTTGTCAAACATTCTAGAAACGGCTCTTCTTAACCAAACAGCATTGCTTCTATTTTCTTCGAAATCTCTTTCATATAAAGGAACCAATCTCTCACAAGTTGCGATTTCAGAAATCATGTTATCTAAACCACCTTCAACCTGTCCTAAAGCTTTTGAATTTATTGTATAAGCTCTAATTAAGCCTTTGTTTTTAACAGAATCTACACTTAGCTCTTTTAACCTAGCAGCATATCCTTCTAACTTAAGGTTTACGTTTTCTAAAACATCATCATAAGTATCAAAAACTTTTTGAGGATTTGTATCTTTATTTCTATCTGTTACACCTTGAAAGTATATATATAGATTTTTAACACCCATTTTAGTAGGGTCTATACTGTATGCTTTTTCTAAGATATTAAAAACCTCATCATTTGTCCCTAATTTGTTTTCTAACAAATACTCTGCATAATCACTATGTACTTTTGCAGGATTATTGTTTGGAAAAAACTCCAACCTTTGTGTATATACTCTTTTAGCTAATACAGGGTCTTTCTTAACTTTCTCTGCTAAATCAGATCCATATTTGTATATGTTTACAGATAAATCTTTACAGTTATCCATTAAATATTCAAAATTCACAAATGCATCATCATATTTTTTCGATTTAAAGTCTCCTTTAAAAAGATTATATTTTACCATACACTCTCTGTTTGCATCCTCTTGTGCATTAGTTTTTGCGATACTAAAAAAAATAGTTGCCGCTAATAAAAACGTAATTTTCTTCATTTTAATAGTTTTATATTAATCAATTCTTCTCTTTACGAACCAATTATCTGACAAAGATAAACTTAATCTAAAATTAAAGTAATTTTCTTGAATCAAATTATTTGCTCTCGTTCCTCTTTTACCAAATTCAAACCCAGCATTTATTGTGGATAATCGCTTTAGTGGTAAACCTAAACCAAAAGATATGCCAAAGTCTTTAATTTCTGTAAAATTTGAATTATTTCCTGAACCATCTACCAACAAACCTGTATTTTCAAAGCGCATACCAACCCTGTAAGTTACTCTATTCCAGTAACTTGATATTGAATTTATCTTAGGCAAATAAAAACCTCCTAAAGATATTCTATTAGATTTACCATATCTATAAGCATTATTTGTATTTGCTAATAAACCTGTTGTTGAAAATGCATCTTGATTTTCATATTCAACTCCTGCATACCACTTATCTAATTTTCCAAGACCAACACCTAAAATAGATTTTACAGGCATATTAAAAGATCCATTAATAGTTGATACAGAAACTGTATCTCTTTGACTTTCTACACCAGAAGCATTAAATGTTACTGAATATAAGTAATCGTTTCCTGTAACATTTAAGTCATTACCTAATTTAACAGTTGCTCCAACATTTAAAAGTAAATCACCTTTTAGTTCTTGTTCGAACTGAGCACCGAACTTTACAGAACCTCCCCTAACATCTGTTTGCTCATTATATTTTGTTGCTAAAGAAACATTTGCTCTTTGATTTATAATGCTATTCTCTACGTTTCCAAAACTAAAATCTGCTTCAATTCCTAAAGAGAACTGTTTAAAAACTTTAATTCCGAAGCTCCCATAAATTCTATTTACACCCCCAGAACCTGAAAATAATGAAATTTCTGATGTACTTCCATCAGCATTTAAAACAGCATTATTTAAAGAATAGCCAACTGATGAAACAGGTTGTAAGCCTGCAGAAAAACCTGCTTTTTTACCTATTGGAAAAGCCAAGGCAACATAACTTAAACTTGTAGAAGTACTATTTTGGCTTGTAGAAGCACTCTTAACAGTTAAGTCGTTATTTAATAACCCAATACTGTAAGTAGTATATCTAA
>CAXBAC010000087.1:0-8699 GCA_963973485.1 uncultured Polaribacter sp.
TTTCTGATAAATTAAATATATAAATGCAAATTCTTCAATATATAATTCAACAAACACAACTATCATCAAAATCTGTAGAAAACACCATTTCTCTTTTAAATGAAGATGCTACAATTCCTTTTATAAGTAGATATAGAAAAGAAATGACAGGCAATTTAGACGAAATTCAGATTGGAAAAATTGTAAAATTTAAAGATATTTTTGAAACTCTAGAAAAAAGAAAAACCGCCATTTTAAAAGCTTTAGAAGAGCAAAATGTTTTAACAGATGAATTAAAACAAAAAGTAAATAACTCTAGAGATTTAATAACTCTAGAAGATTTGTATTTGCCTTTTAAAAAGAAGCGAAAAACAAAAGCAGAAACTGCACGCTTGCAAGGTTTAGAGCCTTTGGCAAAAATGATTATGAGTCAGAAAGTAAATGACTTAGATTATACTGCATCAAAATATATTAAAAATGATATTGAAACTCAAGAAGATGCTTTAGAAGGCGCACGTTTTATTATTGCAGAATGGATTAACGAAAGGACTGATATCAGAAACAATATCAGAAGAGAATTAGAACGTTTTGCAACCATTTCATCTAAAGTTATTAAAACTAAAAAAGATGATGAAAAAGCACAAAAATTTAAAGATTATTTTGATTGGAGTGAATCTTTAAATCGAATTCCTTCACATAGATTCTTGGCTATTTTACGAGCAGAAAGTGAAGGTTTTATTCGAATAAAAGTAGAAACAGATACAGAGAGAATTCTACAAAGAATAGAAAATAGAATTATTAGAACTCAAAATGAATGCGCAGTTCAAATTGAACTGGCTATAAAAGATGGTTTTAAAAGATTATTATATCCTTCTTTATCTAACGAAACACTTTCTCTTGCTAAAGAAAAAGCAGATGATAATGCTATAGCTGTATTTTCAAAAAACTTAAAACAATTGCTTCTAGGAGCACCATTAGGCGAAAAAAGTGTATTGGCAATAGATCCAGGTTTTAGATCTGGTTGTAAAATTGTATGTTTAAATAAACAAGGAGAGTTAAAACATAATGAAACCATTTTTCCTCATGCTCCACAGAATCAATCTTTAGATGCTATTAAAAAAATTAGTTCTTTAGCAGAAGCTCATAAAATTGAAGCGATTGCTATCGGAAATGGAACAGCCTCTAGAGAAACAGAGCAACTCATCAAAAAAATTCAGTTTAAACATAAAGTTGATGTTTTTGTGGTAAGTGAAGCTGGTGCTTCTATTTATTCAGCATCTAAAATTGCTAGAGATGAGTTTCCTAATTACGATGTAACTGTTAGAGGAGCTGTTTCTATTGGTAGACGATTACAAGATCCTTTGGCTGAATTGGTTAAAATTGATGCAAAATCAATTGGAGTTGGTCAATATCAACATGATGTAGATCAAACCAAATTGAAGAATGCTTTAGATACAACAGTAGAAAGTTGTGTAAATACTGTTGGTGTAAACATCAATACAGCTAGTGAATCGTTATTAAGTTATGTCTCTGGAATAGGTCCAAAATTAGCAGAAAATATTGTAAACTATAGAAATGAAAATGGTTCTTTTCATTCCAGAAATCAAATTAAAAAAGTACCACGATTAGGAGATAAAGCTTTTGAACAAGCTGCTGGATTTTTAAGAATTAAAAATGGTAAAAACCTTTTAGACGATTCTGCTGTGCATCCAGAAAGTTATAATTTAGTTGATAAAATAGCAACAGATTTAAGCCTAAAAATTTCTGAGTTGATTGGAAACAAAGAAATCATTCAAAAAATAAATTTACAAAACTATATTTCTGAAACCATTGGTTTACCTACGTTAAAAGATATTATTAGTGAATTAGAAAAACCAGGTTTAGACCCAAGAGCAACAGCTAAAGTGTTTACTTTTGATGCCAATATTAAAACTATTAATGATTTAAGAATTGGGCAATTACTACCTGGAATTGTAAATAATATTACCAATTTTGGTTGTTTTGTAGATATAGGAATTAAAGAAAGTGGACTTATTCATGTTTCTAATCTATCAGATACTTTTGTGAAAGATGTAAATGCAATTGTGTCTTTACAGCAGCAAATTATTGTAAAAGTACTAGAAGTTGATTTGGTTAGAAAACGTATTCAATTAGCTTTAGTGAAATAATTTTTTATTATCTTAAAATATGACTAAAAAAGAAAAAACAGATGCTTGGGATGACCTTAGTGATTCTCAAAAAAATGAAATACAACAAGAGATTGACGAATTAAATAAAAAGAAAAAAGTTTCTTGGGAAGATGCTAAGAAAAAACTTTCTAAATTAAAATAAAATTTTTTCTGTTAGTACAAGTTATAAGAAATATCAATATTAGTTTAAGTTTACAATAACTAATTAAAGTAAAAGTTTAAACATTGATGCAGATAAAAAATTTAAGCTATAGACTTTAATGAAATAGTTATTTAACTTATTAACTTTATTGTAAAATCATTATATATTTACTTATTTTCGACCTCCAAAATTAAACAATGAAAGTCTGTATTGCAGAGAAACCATCTGTAGCAAGAGAAATTGCTAACATTCTAGGAGCCAACACAAAACGTGAAGGTTTTTATGAAGGCAATGGTTATGCTGTTACGTATACTTTTGGGCATTTATGCACGCTTTTAGAACCTAAAGATTACAAGCCACATTGGAAAAGTTGGGATTTAAACAACTTGCCCATGCTTCCTGAACGTTTTGATACCAAAGTTACAGGCGATTCTGGAATTAAAAAACAATTTAATATTGTAAAATCGTTATTTGAAAAAGCGGATGTAGTTATCAATTGTGGTGATGCTGGAACAGAAGGAGAACTCATTCAGAGATGGGTTATCAATCAATGTAATTACAAAGGAAAAGTGCAACGTTTATGGATTTCTTCCTTAACAGAAGAAGCCATTAAAGAAGGGTTTGAAAATTTAGAATCATCAGAAAAATACGACAACCTCTATTATGCTGGATATTCTAGAGCCATTGGAGATTGGTTATTAGGCTTAAATGCAACTCGTTTATACACTGTAAAATTTGGTGGTTATAAGCAAGTATTGTCTGTAGGTAGAGTGCAAACTCCTACTCTAGCTATGTTGGTAAATCGTTTTTTTGAAATCCAGAATTTTAAACCACAACCCTATTGGGAGTTACAAACAACATATAGAAATACACTTTTTAATTATGAAGATGGACGTTTTCTAAAAAAAGAGGACGGACAAATATTAGCTGATAAAGTTGCACAATCTGATTTTGAAATTGTTTCTGTAAAAAAGAAAAAAGGAAAAGAATACGCACCTAAATTGTTTGATTTAACTGGTTTACAAGTCTATTGTAATAATAAGTTCGGTTTTTCTGCGGATGAAACTCTAAAAATGGTTCAGAAATTATATGAAATGAAAGTAGTAACCTACCCAAGAGTTGATACTACTTTTTTACCAAACGATTTGTACCCAAAAGTTCACGGAATTTTATCAAAATTAACCAACTACAGCGAACTTACAGAACCACTTTTAGGCAAAAAGATTAAGAAAACAAAGCGTGTTTTTGATGATAAAAAAGTTACAGATCATCATGCCATAATTCCTACTGGAATTCAAGGAAATTTGCAATACAATCAGCAACAAGTTTACGATATTATTACCAAACGTTTTATTGCTGTTTTTTATCCTGATGCAGATGTTTCTAACACTTCAGTACTAGGAAAAGCAGCAGAAGTTCCGTTTAAAACTACTGGTAAAGAAGTTATAAATAAAGGATGGAAAGTAGTTTTTGAAACCAAAGAATCAGAAATTAAAAAAGACCTTTCAGATAAAATGACTTTACCTTCTTTTGTAAAAGGAGAAAAAGGAAAACATGAACCTTCATTTTTAGAGAAAGAAACAAAACCCCCTAGAAACTACACAGAAGCATCACTTTTACGTGCTATGGAAACTGCAGGAAAGCAAGTAGATGATGATGAAATGCGTGAATTGATGAAAGAAAATGGAATTGGAAGACCATCTACAAGAGCAAGTATAATAGAAACATTATTTAGGAGAAAATATATAGAGCGTAAGAAAAAGTTGGTTCTACCAACTCAAACTGGTATTCACTTAATCAATATTATTGATAATGAACTTTTAAAATCTGCTGAACTTACAGGTAGATGGGAAAAACGATTGAAAGAAATAGAAAGAGGTGAATTTAATGCTGGTACTTTTATCAATAATATGAAAAAGATGGTAGATGACTTGGTTTATGAAGTTCGATCTAATACCATAAAAAAAAGAATTTCTTCTAACAATTCTAATAAAACTACATCAGTTAAAACACCTGAAAAAGCTAAAACCAAAACTGTAACTGGAAAAACCTGCCCAAAATGTAAACAAGGAAAACTATTAAAGGGTTCTTCTGCTTTTGGTTGTTCTGAATATAAAAACAATTGTTCTTTTAAAATTCCTTTTGAAATTTATGGCAAAAAAGTATCTAAAAATCAAATAATTAGATTACTAGATAAAGGCTGCACAACAAATTTAAAAGGCTTTAATTTATATGATGAAAAAGTGGAAGGTTTACTTCGTTTTGATGACGATTTCAATATAAAACTTGAGCCTAAAAAATCATTAGAAAAAAAAGAAAAAGGTACTGAAACAAGTTCTAATTCTAAAATTACTTGTCCTAAATGTAAAAAAGGAAACGTTTTAAAAGGTAAGTCTGCTTATGGCTGTTCAAACTACAAATCTGGTTGCGACTTTGTTTTTACCTTTGAAAACATAAAAAAAATCGCCAATGGCAAACCATTGACGAAAGAATTAGTTTTAAAAATTATCAGTAGTTAATCTATCATGTGTTTAACGTAAAAGTTTTCTACTTTTTCTCTAGCCCAAGGTGTAGTTCGTAAAAATTTTAAACTAGATTTGTAGGTAGGATTGTTTAAAAAAGCTTTAATTCCCAAAGAATATCCTAATTCTTCCCAGCCAAACTCTAAATACAATTCCTCTAAAATCGTGGCTAACTTTATTCCATGCAATGGATTATTTGGTTGTTCTTTACTCATCTAAATTTGGTAATATAAATTCATCTAAAACTGATTTTTTTGCCATCATTGCTTCTATAGCTTCTGTAGTTCTTGGGGCTTCACCAGATAAATTTACTGGTCCGTTTTTAGTTACTAAAATATCATCTTCTATTCTAATACCAATTCCCCACCATTTTTTATCACAAGGACTTCCTTCAGGAATATAAATTCCTGGTTCCATAGTAACTACCATATTTTCTTCGAAGTTTCCATAATTTCCTGGATCATGTACATCTAAACCAATATGATGAGACGTTCCATGAGGAAAGTAATTATGCCTTTCATTTACAGATTTTATAATCCCTAATTTATACAAACCTTCGTTAGCGATTTTTCTTGCAGCTTGATTTGGTGCTTGCATGCTCTCTCCAATTTGATACAATGCTATTCCTGCTTCTTGCGCTTCATAAACTAAATCATAAATGGCTTTTTGTTCTTTTGTAAATTTACCATTTGCAGGTATTGTACGAGTTACGTCTGCAGTAAAACCTCTGTATTCTGCTCCTAAATCCATCAACACCAAATCGTTTCCAACCTTAGTTTTATTATTTTCAATATAATGTAAAATACAACCATTGTTTCCTGCTCCTACAATAGATGGGTAACCTTCATATTCTGCTCCATATTTTTTATATACAAACTCATGAATTCCTTGCAGTTCAGTTTCAGACATGTGAGGTTTCATTGCTTTCATTACCTCTATTTGACCAATCGCAGAAATACGAACAGCTTTAGTTAATAGTTTTAATTCTTCTGTAGTTTTAACCTCACGCATTGTAGCCAAATTAGCTGATAGAAATGTTAAATCGATATTAGTTTGAGGCTTTAGAGCCAACGAAATTTGCTGTTGAATTTCTTTTTTGTCAACAGTTGTTTTAGCTAATTTATATTTATTTAAAAGTTCGTCTTCTTTTATTTCTGATGAACGCTCAGCCAATCTATCAATAATATTAATTACGTTAGCACTACTTTCTACAGGAGTTTCTGCAATATTACTATATACATATTCCTTCATTCTTGATAAATACGCATTAGGATCATATGAGGCTTTTATTTTAAATGTTTTTACCAAATCAAAAACATCTGCACCTGCCAAATCTCTATAATCATCATTAAATTTTTCTATAAAAACCTTATCAAAACTTTTAAAGTTGATGTTAGTTTTTAAAAACTCATCCGCATTTTTAGCAACTTTAAACCCTAATTCTTCTTGCGCTCCTGTAACACCTAAACGTTTTCCATTCCATTGTTCAGCTCTTGCATCTCTTTTTTGCACATAAAGTATTTCATTATATGCATTTCCATTTTCATCTGTTTGCTCATCAGAAAACAACACTAAAACTCCATTTGGCTCTCTATAACCTGTTAAATAATAAAAATTAGGATCTTGATGAAATACATAATCTACATCATTTGCTCTGTTGCGCAATGGATTTGAAAAAACTACAGCTACTGAGTTTTTAGGCATTTTAGATCGTAAAATATCTCGTCTTTCTTTATGAAACTCTTTTGATAAAAAATCTTGAGGAGTTTGTGAGAATCCATTTAAAGCAAAAGCTAAAAATGCAACTAAAGTGATTTTGAACACTTTCATAAAAGTAAGTTTTAAGGTTATAAATTCAAAAGTAAGATTATTTCTTTTTTAACTGTAAATATTAACAGAAATTTAGTGCTTGTCAATTGCTGATTTTTCAATAATTTAGCCAAAATTTAAAGAAATCTACAAATGAAAAATATTGCATTACACGAAGTTCATGAAAAATTAGGTGCAAAAATGGTTCCTTTTGCAGGATATAATATGCCTGTTCAATATGAAGGAGTTACAGCAGAACATACCACAGTTAGAGAAGCTGTAGGTGTTTTTGATGTAAGTCATATGGGTGAATTTTTAGTGTCTGGTGAAAATGCCTTAGCATTAATACAAAAAGTAACTTCTAATGATGCCTCAAAATTGGCTATTGGTGATGCTCAATACAGCTGTTTTCCAAATACAGAAAACGGAATTGTAGATGATTTAATTTGTTATAGAATAAAAGAAAATCAATATTTATTAGTAGTTAATGCATCTAATATTGAAAAAGATTGGAACTGGATTTCGAAATACAATGAAGAATTTGGTGCTGATTTAAGAGATTTATCAGACGACTATTCTCTATTGGCTATTCAAGGTCCTAAAGCTGTAGAAGCAATGCAATCTTTATCTTCTTTAGATTTGGCAGATATCCCTTTCTACAAATTTAAAGTTGGCGATTTTGCTGGTATAGAAAATGTAATTATTTCAGCTACAGGTTATACAGGTTCTGGAGGTTTTGAAATTTACTGTAAAAATTCAGAAGTAGAACAAATTTGGAATCGTGTTTTTTTAGCTGGTGCTGAGTTTGGTATTAAACCAATTGGTTTAGCTGCAAGAGATACTTTACGTTTAGAAATGGGCTACTGTTTGTATGGAAATGATATTGATGATACAACTTCACCTCTAGAAGCTGGTTTAGGTTGGATTACCAAGTTTACCAAAGATTTTGTAAATGCAGATGCTTTAGCAAAAGAAAAAGAGGAAAAACCAAAAAGAAAATTAGTAGCATTTATGATGAACGAAAGAGCTATACCAAGACAAGGTTATGATATTGTAGACCTTGAAGGAAACAAAATTGGAAACGTAACTTCTGGTACAATGAGCCCGAGTTTAGGTAAAGGAATTGGTTTAGGTTATGTGCCTACAGAACTTTCTAAATTAGGTTTTCAGATAAATATACAAGTGCGTAAAAAAGCAGTTCCTGCAACAATAGTAAAGTTACCTTTTTATAAAAAATAATGTGTTGATACCATAAGTATCAGTTAAATTAATAAAAGTACAAAACCTCAAAGATCTAGGGAATCTCTGAGGTTTTGATTTTAAAATATAGGAGTTCTGCTTAAACACGATTTAGTTTTTACACTAAATCTTCTATATAGGTTTTAATGTCTATTAATTAATAATTCGTCTTTAAAAGCTTTGTTTTCTTTTAATTTTTCTAATAACATATTTCCTGATAAAAACACTAAGAAAAAAACTAACACTGTACATGCATACTTTAAAAAGCCTATTGCAAATGTGTTTAATAAAATCACTTTAAATAAAAGAAATATCATAATCGTAAGTTTTAACATTTCAAAGGTAAAGAAGTAAAGTGTTTCGTCTTTTAATTATTATACGAATGGTATTATCTAATAGGTGAATGGATTTTTTTAAGAGTTAAGCTATTTGGAAATTAGACTAAAATATTAAAAACAACTGTAATCAATTCAAAAACCAAGGCTATAACTGAATTTCAAGGGGTTAGAAGTGTATAGATATACGTATCAAGAAAAGTTTAACTGATTAATTAAGTTATGAAATCGACTTAAAATTGTAAACAATCACCATTTAAAGGTATAAAAAAACGATGTTCATCTAACTTAGCTTTTAAAGCTGCTCTTTGTAAACTTGCTCTATTTACAGTACAATGATCTAAAGCTTCTAAGTGGACTGCAATAATTTTTGAAGTTGATGCATAGTTTGCCAAGGAAATAGTTTCCTTTTCATCCATCAAAATTAAATCATCTTCATAACCAGGAATAAATGCTTGTCCTCCTATATCTCCAAGAGAGATTC
>CAXBAC010000088.1:0-8651 GCA_963973485.1 uncultured Polaribacter sp.
GAAGAGGTCTTAAATCGTTTTTTTAACCAAGGCTTTATGAAGTATTTGGGTGTAGAACTTATTTCTGTAGAGAAAGGTCTGGTAAAATTATCATGTACTAAAAACGATAATTTAACACAACAAAACGGTTTTTTTCATGCTGGTGTTATTACAACAATAGCAGATGCAGCTTGTGGTTTTGCAGCACTTACAACAATGCCAGAAGGTTCAGACGTTTTAAGTGTTGAATTTAAAACGAACCTTATGAAACCTGCAATTTCAGATAAATTAGTAGCAATAAGTAGTGTTATAAAAGCAGGAAGAACTTTAGTTTTTTGCGAAGCAAAAATAACAGATGAGCAAGAAGAAACAATTTTTGCTACCTTTCAAGGAACTATGATTTGTAAACAACCAAAATAATATGAAACGCAAATTACGTATCAATGGGCATTCGCATTTGTTGCCTTATCCAGAAGAAATTCCTCAATTTATGAAGGATAAAGAAATTTTTTGGGTAGATGATGAACGCAAACACATGTTACAAAAAGGCTGGAAAAGACCTGTAACAGACTCTAGTTTTTTCTTAGACGAAAAACTAAAATGGATGGAGAAAAATAAAATAGACCATGCAGTGGTTTTAAATCTTTCTCAATTATATGGTAATGGTTTGCGTTTAGAAGAAATGAAAAAAGCATTACGCTTTCAAAATGATTTTAATGCAAAAGTGCAAAAGAATCATCCAGATAAATTCACTTGTGGTTTTGTGGTTCATCCTGGCTTTATTTATGGTGCTTTGTATGAAATGGAAAGGTGTATAGAAGAATTAGACCTAAAAGTATTGTGTTTGCCAACACATTTTATGGATTCAATAGGGCAATGGAGATGTGTTTTTGACGAAGAAAATGATCGAATTTTTGAGTTAGCAGATAAATACAAATTAGCCATAGAAATTCATTCTTATGATGGAGATAAAATGATAAAACTAGAAAACACCAATTGGCGTTTTCACTTAATTTGGATGTTAGCTCAATGTGGTGATGCTTATCATTTTTATACCTTAAATGGAATGCAGGAACGTTTCCCAAATATAAGAACTTGTTTCGCACATGGAGGTCAATTGGCACAAATGAATCTTGGAAGAAGAATTCAAGGTTTTGATGGTAGACCAGATTTATTTGAAGGTAAATATCACCCAAGAAAAGCTATTGGTCATAAAAACATCTTTTTTGATACTTTGGTTCATGATACTGATTCATTAAAACTGATGTTTCAAAGACAAGGAACCAAACAAGTATTAATGGGCTTAGATGATCCTTATCCTTTAGGTGAAATGGAAAACGATAAACAATCTTCTTATCCTGGTAAAATTTTAGATTTGGCTATAGAAAAAAATATCATATCAGAAACAGAAAAGAATGAGATTTGGGAAGATAATGTGTTACAATGGATTTTTGGTGATGATGAAAAAGCTAAGCAAGACTTGGTAAATAAAATACTAAGTTAAAGTAATCATTTGCAGTAGCAGTTAGCAAATGGTTTATTAATGCTAACTGCTATTGAAGATATACTATTTTTGACATTTTTTTAAAACTTCCTCAGCTCTTTTTACCATAAATTTAGGATAAAATTCTCTATCATTTTTTTCAGCTTTACCAAATTCAATAGCTTTTTGTATTTCTTGGCAATATGGTTTGGTAGATTTTCCAAAAAACTGTGCAAAACCCATTTCCCATTCAGCTTTTCCTAAAATTACTCTAGGGTTGTCTGGAGCTATTTCTAATGCTTTAGCATACAATTGATTGTTTTTTCCAGAAAGTGTCATTCCATATTTTTGTCCATCAAAAGCAATATAAGCTAAGTTTAGCAGTGCTTGAGTTATGATAATTTCTGGGTTATTTGGTGAGTTTGTTTTTGCAACAGCTAAAAAATCTTGAGCATTATTTAATTTTGCAGTCAATTTACTTTCGTCTTTCAATCCAAAACTACCTAAAATTTCTACTTGTGCAGCATAATATGCAGGTAACCATTTTGTTGGTTCAGCTTTAGAAATTCTTTCAAAAAGTTGAGATGCTTCTGTCATTTTTTCTTGCTCCCAAAGGCTAAAAGCCTGTTGCATTCCTTTTTGATATTTTGTTTGTCCTGTTACATTTAGAGCAAAGAATAGCCCTATGAATAAAATTAAATTTTTCATAATTAGTTGTTATTAAGTAGTTTATGTGTTATGTAGTTAATCTACAGAAATGAAAATAGTTTTATTAGTATCTAAGACAAACTTAGCATCATCAAAAGAAGGTGGTCCCATAAAACCTTTTGCGTTATTAGAAAATCCATAAGGTTCCTTTGGTATACCAAAAATCTTTGTGTCCATTATTTTGTTGTCATTTTCATCATGAAAAAAAGAAACAGCATAATTCCCTTTTTTTAACCCTTTAAAAAAAATAGTGGCTTTTTTATTTTGTACAACTGCGTTTGCACCTTGAGTACCTTCACCTTTTTTTAAAAAACTTTCAGCTCTGTCAGACAATGCTAAAAAAACTTTTCCTTTATCTGTTTCTAAACCTGTAATTTGTATAGTTAGGTTGAATGTTTCTTCTTGTGCTTGTATATTTAAAAAGCTTGCAAAAATGATAAAGAAAGTAAGGATAAGATTTTTCATGCTTGTTTTATTTTGATAATTCAAATATCTAATGTTTTTATGAATTTTAAACAATAATAATACCGAATTGTAATTTTAAATGGTTGAATTGTAGGTTTTATAAATTATCTAATTGGTTTGACTTATTATCATCACTAATTGTCCAGAAAAAACCAATAAAGAAAAAACGATCTTGATTTGGTAAAATTGCCTGTCTATCAAAGTTTCCATTAGTATTTGGTGTATTTTTATAATTGTATCCAAAAACATTTTGTGTTCCTAAAACATTATTTACAGAGAAATATAAAATCTTTTGTTGATCAATTAAATATGCCCAATTTAAACTTACAGAGTTGTATGTTTTAGTTTTATTGTTTAGAAAACCAGGTTCATTTGGATTTGTAAATGTTCTGCCAGAAGCAAAATTATAAGTAATACCTAATTGACTTTGCCAATTTTCTACCCAGTGTTTAGCTACCAATGAAAAGTTATGCTGAGAAGCAAAACTTGGTGTTGCAGCAGTTGGATAATTTCTATAGGTTCTTTCTGTATCTAAAAAAGAATACGAAACCCAGTAATCTGTATTTTTAATTTTTTGATTTTGTCTGCAAAACCATTACCATTATTGGTGTAATTGGAATTAAAGTTGGGTACTTCTGAATCAAATGTTATCAAGTTGTCATAGTTTTTAAAATAAGCTTCAACTCTAAAAATTTGGTTTTGTTTTGAATGCTGATAATTGGCAATTACGTGCGATGTATTTTCAGCGGATAAATTTTGTGAAAATTTAAAATAGTCGTTTTTTGGGTTTTGGTAAAACTTTCCATATGCCAATGAAATTTGAGAATTTTTGCTAGATTTTAATGAAAATGATAATCTTGGAGCAACTGTAAATTCGTTTAAAGCGCTAGAATATTCGCTTCTAACTCCTATTTTGGCAGCTAATTTTTTTGAGAAGAAAATATCTGTTTCTGCAAAAGAAGCAAATAAATTGTTATTATAACCATAATTAAATTTTTGCTCATTAATTGGTGTGTAACTTTCTTTAAAATTTGTGATAAAATACTCAGATCCAAGGCTTATTCTAAACCTACTCGTAAAAAGCTTTTTTAATTTTATTTTGAAATGTGCAGAGTTTTCATTGCTGTTAATTATATCATCAAAAATTTTTACTGTAGAATTATCATTGGTAAAACTCAAACCACTTTCTATTCTCCAATTGTTACCAATTTTGTTCTTATAAGAACTATTTATGTAAACGTTTCTATTTTCTAAACCAAATCGAAATCCGTTATCAAAATTAATATCATCTTGAATAATATCTAAATCTGAGTAGCTGTAAGCACCATAAATTTTTAGTATAGAATCATCTCTAAAACTGTGCCTGTATACCATTTCTCCATTTAATGATTGTATTGGTTTTAGCCATTTATTTCTATCTGGAAAAGCCTCTAAATAAGGGGTTAAATTTATGTAAGATGTATTTACACTCAAAGAATTTTTACCCCAAATTTGTGTGTTTCCAACACCTAAACCAAGAGTCATTAAAGATATTTCAGTTTTTTCTTGATCTGGTTTATCTATAGTAGTTAAATCTAAAATACTAGAGAGGGCTTGTCCATACTCAGCAGAATAACCTCCTGTAGAAAAGGTAATTCCCTGAAACAAAAAGGGAGAATATCGTCCTCGAGTTGGAGTGTTGTTTGGTGTTGGGCTGTAAGGAGTAAAAACACGAATTCCATCAATAAAAATTTGCGTTTCTTCTGCTTCTCCACCTCTTACAAATAAACGACCATCTTCATCAACAGTAGAGGTTCCAGGTAATGTTTGTAAAGCCCCTAAAACATCACCTAATGCACTTGCAGTTGTTACAATATCTAAAGGTTTTAATACAGTTACTTTAGCTTTTTCGCCAGCTTTAAAAGTACCTGCATTTATGGTAACTGCGTCTAAAGCGTTTACATCATCTTTTAGTTTAATTTTTAAATTTTTAAATGTTGTTACATCTGCAGTTTTAGAAAATGTTTCAAAAGAAATGAATGAAACTATAATAGTTTGAATCTTTTTTTCTTCTGTTTTAAAAGAAAAAAAACCTTTTTCGTCTGTAGATGTGCCATCATAAGTGCCTTCTAAATAAACGCTTGCACCAAAAATTATATTGTTTTTAGAGTCTGTAACAATACCAGAAACAGTGGTTTGTGCTGTAATTGAAAAATTAATTATTAGGTAGAGAACAAATAGATTATATTTCATCTTTTGGCTTTTTTTGATAGACCAAAGATGATATGATTGTGTTATCTTTTAAATTAAGATGTACTCAATTGTGTTTTTTTTAGGTTAAATTGTAGTATTTTTTAAAACTGTAATTAAAATTTTTATAATATAGGAATACATAAATCTACAATAAATTTATTTTCAGAATGCTCAGCAGCATTGTTATAATAAATTTCAAAAGGATCAAATTCAGATTTTTTATAGCCATTTTCTTTCATCCAAGCATAGCTCTTTTCCCATGCATCTTGAAATTGAAAAGCTGTAATTTCTAATCTTGAAACTATGCATTTTGTTGGACTTAAAATCTTCAAATCCATATTGCCTTCAAAATCTATAGGCTCATCTAAAACAATACAAGCACTCATTCTTAATTGATTTGGGTGTGTGTTTTTTGGGCTGTCATGATAAATGGTTAGCATTTTTGTTTTGTTATTTATCAACCCTTTTGGAGTTGCCCAATTTACAAGTTTTGTATAAAAACTACCTAAGGCATTCATGTTTCCTTTATAAGAAATAAATGCTAAATCTAATCTAGGTGTTGTTTTAATTTCTCTTTTTACAATCATTTTTTATTTTTTGTTTGTAGTATGTAAAATATAAATCCGCTTAAAAAATAAAGTAATACGTCTATAAAATCTGATGTGTATCTTATTAAATATTTAGGAAAAATATACTCAAAAAGCACACTATACATTGTGCATAGGTATAAAATTATAGGTAAGCTAATTGTAAAAGATTTATTATTTCTTGACCATCTTAAAAATATCAAACTAAAAAATAAAACTATGGGTATAATTAAAAAATCGTTTAAATAATTATTGATAACTTTAGGAAGTACAATATTATAAGCCTGAAGAATGTAAACTAAAGTTCCTAAAATAAATGAGGTTGAACAATAAATAGTAAGTCTTTGATTCATCTTTAACCTGCAGCTACCATTGCAATTATCCAAGCCAAACCAGCACCAATAGCACTTACAATGGTTATTACAGAATACATTATCCAACCAATAATTTTATAAAATATGTTAGGGCTTTTCTTTAAACGTTCTGCTAAACTTGGGTTTTCAATATCGTGAATAGCTTTATCTATTTGTTCTTGTTTAATTTCAGCTTCTTTTAGTTCTCTTTTCTTTTGATTAGAAATAAGTGTATTACAATTCTTACAATAATCTCTATTGGTATTAAAAACTCCACAATTTGGGCACTTTACAATTCTAGTACTCATATTAATTTTTAGTTCTTTCTTTATAATTCTTAAGGAAAATTCAAATTTTTTAAATCTTTTAAAGATTGCAATAATCAAATTTACGTAAAAGTATGGTTATTTTTTTCTAATAAATTTTGAACCTATAAAGTATTTATTATCTTTATTTTCTAATAATTCTCCCACATAATGATAAACTCCCTAAAAACCACACTGTCGTTCGCAAAAAACTTATTTACTGTTGGTGCATTTAAAGAAACAAAGCCAGAAACAGTAGAAGAAATTTGCTCAAAATTAAATCAGCAAAAACCAGTAAAAGTAATTGAATTTGGTATGGGCCATGGAAATATGACTCAGCAAATTTTGAATAAAATATCTGAAGATTCTGTGCTTTATGCTTTTGAGATAAACCCTGATTTTTGCAGTTATGTTCAGAAAAATATTAAAGATGATCGGTTAAGGGTGATTAATGCTAGTGCTTTAGATTTTCAAAAATATGTTTTAGATGATGTAGACAACTTTATAATTTCTATCCCTTTTACTTTTTTAAAAAATGAACAGGCTGAAACATTGGTGAAGTCTTGTTTTAAAACTTTAAAAAAAGGAGGATATTATAGTCAAGTAGTGTATAGAGAAAATACCTTAATGAAAGCAATTGGTAATAAATCTTTTGAGAAAAAAACGGTAAAAGCCATTATTAATGAAAAAATTTTTCATGTAAAAAACGATTAAATTTCTTGTTTTAACTCGTTTTTTAAAATTCGTAACTCTTTGTTAGAATTGACAAAAGCCGTAATTAACTTCTTCCGTAAATATTCAATTTCAGCATTAAAATAAGCAGCCCATTTGTCACTTTTAAATAGATGCTCTATTTGCTTAACTTTTTTCTGTGCCTCAGAAAATGTATATTTTTTTTCTGCTGATTTATTTCTGATAGGTGATATTTGAACTTTTTTGTTTTCAAAATCTACAGCAATACGAAAAATTTTTTCAACTGAATTTATTGGATAAAATTCGCTCCATTTTGCAAAACCAATTACAGTTTCTTGATTTTTGTAGGCTTTTTTAGTGGTTAGTCTCCATCTACAATTGGCAACTCTTCCCCAATGATTAGATTTTCTATAAACACCTTTTTTTGTATAGAAATATTCACTTTCTGCCTTGCTTTTGTAATTGTTTTCTGTAGGAATTTCAAAATCATCAACTTGCTGAAATTCGCAAAACGTATGTTTAAAGAAGTTTTTAGAGTTGTATTTTTTTAGCACGCACATGTTACTGTATAATCAATTTTCTAGAAGGTTCTCTTTCAAAACCTTTTATAAAAACAGTGTCTTTTGTAAACTTGGCTTTTGCAAAAGCAGAAGTATTTTCTGTATCAACCATCCCTTTAAAAGTTACGTAATGTACATTATCTACAAACTCATAAGCACCAGCATGATTATGGCCATTGAAAAATAGTTTTACATTTTTATAGGGTTTTATAGTCGCTAAAAATTGTTCTCTATTCCAAAGATTATCATTACTAACAGGATAAATAGGGAAGTGACAATAAAAGCCAACTTTTTGATTTTGTTGTGTAGCTTTTTCTAATTCTGATGTAATCCATGCTAATTGTTTGTTACTTAAACCACCATTCCATTTTTTAAGATAAGGCAAGTTTTTATCTTTTAATTGATTAAAAAGAGAATCAGTTTGCTGTTCTTTTTCTTTAGTTGTAGTTCCATAAAAACTTAAATCATTTCCATCTAAAACAATAAACCTCCAATCATCTTTTATAAAACTATAATACCTGTTTTTTAGATTTAGCTTTTCAATTAGTTTTTCTTTATTCGTTTGCCCAACATCAAAATCATGATTTCCTAAAACATGATAAGATGTAGATTTTAAATTTTTCCAAGTAGGTAAAACACTATCTAAACTGCTCATTTTTTGATCTATAAAATCGCCCAAATGAATGGTGTACGCTAATGAATCTTTGTTTAATTCTGCAATAGCATCTTTTAATCTTTGAGGAGATTTTTTGTAAAATCGACCCCATTTTACTTCACAGTCACAATATTGACAATCTGCGATGACACCAATTTTAAATGGTGCATATGTTTTGGTAGCACAACCTAAAAACGATGCAAAGCAAAATAAAATAAGTATTTTCTTCATAGACATCAAAAGTAATGAAAAAGTTAATTGATGCTGTAAATTCCATAAAAAAACGCAATCAAATTAATGATTGCGTTTTTGCATTTATATAGACTCTGAACTTTGTTCAGATGTTGGACTTATTTTACTTCTTCAAAATCTACATCTTCTACATTGTCTCCTTGGTCTGCATCAGCCTCTGGCTGTCCTTGAGCTCCAGCTCCAGGATTTGCGCCTTCAGCACCACCTTGTGCAGCATACATCTCTTCAGAAGCAGCTTTCCAAGCTTCATTTATCTTGTCCATAGCAGCATCAATTTGTGCTAAATCTTTAGATTCATGGGCAGCTTTTAATTCAACTAAAGCAGCTTCAATTGGTTCTTTTTTATCAGCAGATAATTTTTCACCAAATTCTTTTAATT
>CAXBAC010000089.1:0-8645 GCA_963973485.1 uncultured Polaribacter sp.
TTTAAAGTCTTGAGCTGATGGTGGTAAGAATATTTTATATCTACCAATTTTACCTCCTCTAATTTTAGCTTGAGCAGCTGAGAATACCGCTTCAGCTTTAACACCTTTAGTTTGTTCTAGTATTCTATTTATATCTAACTCTGGCTGTACACGAGAATCTAATATATCGTTAGTAGTAGGGTTTATACTTTTACTAAACTGTGTTTTAGCTTTTAAAATAAACGCTGCAAGTACATTGTTTTGTTTACTATCTGTTAAAGACCATCTTTTATCTACCTTATTTAGTTGATATAATATTAATGTTCTAAAATTATTTCTCTTTGCAAAAAGTAACAACTTGTCTTCTTTACTAGGACTTCCTAAAATATTTACAAAGTTGTCTACATACAATGTTCTTTGGTTTGCGAAAGTGTAGGTGCAAACCAAGATTAAAATATTAAATATGATGTTTTTTTTCATTTTATCCCCCAATAAATTGAACATTACAAAAGTAATGAATTATTGCATGGTAATAGTTTATTTTAACATTCTGGATTTTAAATAAGATTTATTTATAATCAATTGAAGTGAATAGATATGAGATTTTTATTTTTTAGTTTAGTTTTTTGTAATGTGATTGGATTAAAAGTATTCAGCAATTAAATATTATCTTTGAAAACTATTTAAAATGATATAATGAAAGTAATAGCAATGATTCCTGCACGTTATCAAGCCTCTCGTTTTCCTGGGAAACTTATGAAAGATTTAGCAGGTAAAAGTGTAATTCTAAGAACTTATGAAGCTGCTTTACAAACAGATTTATTTGATGAGGTTTATGTAGTTACAGATTCAGAAGTTATTTTTAATCACATTCAAAATCATAATGGAAAAGTTATTATGAGCACAAAAGAACATGAGTGTGGTTCTGATAGAATTGCTGAAGCTGTTGAAAATATGGATGTAGATTTGGTAGTAAATGTACAAGGAGATGAGCCTTTTATAGATTCTGTTTCTCTAACTAAGTTAGTTGCTGTTTTTAAAAATGACTCCAAAAAAGAAATTGATTTAGCATCATTAAAAGTGCAAATTAATACTCAAGAAGATATTGAAAACCCTAACCACGTAAAGGTTATTACAGATGTAAATAATTTTGCTATTTATTTTTCTAGAAGTGTAATTCCTTATCATAGAGATAAAGAAGTTACTGTAAAATATTACAAACATAAAGGAGTTTATGCCTTTAGAAAACAAGCTTTATTAGATTTTTATAATACACCAATTACACCTTTAGAAGCTGCAGAAAAAATTGAAGCTATTCGTTATCAAGAAATTGGTAAGAAAATAAAAATGATAGAAACAGATGTTGAATCTGTAGGTATTGATACTCCAGAAGATTTGCAAAAAGCTTTAAATCACTTAAAAAATGTATAACAATATTAAAGTAATAGCTTTTGATGCAGATGATACGTTGTGGGTTAATGAAACGTATTTTAGAGAAGCAGAACATCAATTTGCTAAACTATTGGCTAAGTATGAAACAGAAAATAAAATAGACCAAGAACTGTTTAAAAAGGAAATAGAAAATTTACATTATTATGGCTATGGAATTAAAGGCTTTGTGCTTTCTATGGTTGAAGCAGCTTTGGAATTATCAAATTATCAAATTCAACAAAAATCAATAGAAACTATTTTGAATATTGGTAAAGAAATGTTGAATAAACCTATTGAACTTTTAGAAGGTATAGAAGGTGTTTTAGAGGAGTTACAAGGGAAATATAAACTAATTGTTGCAACAAAGGGAGATTTATTAGATCAAGAAAGAAAACTAGAGAAAAGTAATTTACTTAAATATTTTCATCATATTGAGGTAATGAGTGATAAAAAGCCAAAAGATTATAAAAAATTGATAAGTCATTTAGATATAAAACCTTCTCAATTACTAATGATTGGTAATTCTTTAAAATCAGATGTGTTGCCTTTAATAGAAATTGGAGCACAAGCTATTCATGTACCTTTTCATACAACTTGGGTTCATGAAGAAGTAGATCAAAAAGAATCTGATAGGTTAGACTATAAAACTATTACAAATATAAAAGAGCTTTTAAAGCTAATTTAAATAAATACCCTAACTTTGCAATCAAATTAAGAAATATTAAATTATGGCAAGTATAAAAAACTTAAAAAAAGATATTAATTACGTTCTTGGTGATGTTATTGAATATGCTTTAGATGTATCTACTTTAAAAAATGAGCCTAAAAAAGGTGATGAAATTATAGATGAAGCAATTGAATCTTTTGATGCATTAATTGCAAAAATTAACGCAAAAGATGTAGAAAACAAAAAAGCACATTATAGAGAAATTAACCAAGAGTTAGAAACTAAAGCAAGAGCATTAGTTGAAAAGATAAATGCTATCTAGCATTAACAGTTTTTAAACAAATTTTTAAGACCAACATTTATAAAATGTTGGTTTTTTTATTTAAATTTGGTATACTAAATTCTTTTAGTGAACGTTATATTATTAATTAAATTTAATGAAAAATGGCTAGAGCAATGTTTGAGTATACCAAAACTATACTTCAAAAAGTAAGTTTTAATTCAGAGTTGTTTTGTAAAGAATTAGAAAAATCGCTAAAAAGGCTTTTGCCTTACGAAATTAAAGAGCTATCTATTTGGCTTAGACAATTTACAGCAAACAAACCAGAATTAAACGTTTGTATGAGATTACTCACATAACAAAAAAGGGAAGCTTAAGCTTCCCTTTTTTTATTTCTCTTTTTTTCTCCTGTATTTTTTCATTAAGTTTCTTCCAAACTCCATTTCTGCAATTTGTAATTGTATAATTTTTTTATGACTTAGTACTTTTTTTACTTTAGAAACAAACTCGCTTTGTAATTCATAAATTTTTTTGTCAGTTTCCAATTTTAGCTCAATCATCTTTTGAGCCTCTTGTTCAGAAATATTCTCAATACTGCCTTTAGCTTCAATTGCTTTTTTCATTTCCTGCCTACTTTTATAGCGCAAAGAGTTTTGCTTATTGTCATACGTATTGTATATAGGCCAAAATTGCTGTGCTTCTTTAGGACTTAAGTTTAATTGCTCTGTTAAAAAAGCAATTTTAAGGGCTTTTATTTTTTCTCTACTTTCTCTCTTTTGTTGCGAAAATAAAGAACCACTTAAAAAAAGAGAAAGACACAAAAAGGCTATAATATTTTTCATTTTTAATTATTTTAATCTAATTCGTTTAATAAATAAGTATTATCAATAGAACTCATATAATCTTCAATACTTTCATCTTCTATGGTTGTTAACGAAAGTATACTTTCGTTTTCAAAATCATCATTAAAAACAGCAGCAATATCAATTGTATGTATTGCGTTTGATTCCAAAAAATACTCCATATCATCATCTGAAATTTGGTTTAAATTGGTTGTGTTATTATTATCTAATATATATGAATTTAACCCAATAAATAGAATAATACTAGCTGCAGCAGCTAAAGGGATTATTTTTAACAACCTATCTTTTAGAGAAATAACTTTAGTTTGTTTAAAATCTTGTGCTTCTTCTTTTTTTGTTTTTAGAATAATTTGATCTTCTAAACTATTAAAGTAATTATCTGAAATTTTAAAACCATGAGCTTTAGGTAAAGCTTCTTCAATTAACTTTGCATTGATTACTTCTTCTAAATTGTTAAAATAGTTTTTAGGAGAAGAGAAACCGGTCTTTTTACCAATTTTTTCTTCTAAGGAAGTAACGCTATTTATGATTTTGCTTTTCATTATACTTTAGACACTTTTTTCTTTAAAAGGTTTAATTTGATGTTGATTTTATAAAACTTTCAATTTTCTTAACAGCATGAAAGTATGATGCTTTTAGTGCACCAACAGAAGTTTCTAGAATTTCTGAAATCTCTTCATATTTCATCTCGTCAAAATATTTCATATTAAAAACAAGTTTTTGTTTTTCTGGTAAAGCTGCAATGGCTTTTTGTAGGATTATCTGAATTTCATCACCATTAAAATAAACATCACTTTCTAGTGTATTTGTAATTTCTTTTTGATATTCTGTTATATCTACACTTCTTTCTTTAGCTCTTTTATTAATGAAGGTTATAGACTCGTTTGTAGCAATTCTGTACATCCAAGAGAATAATTTACTTTGCTCGTTAAATGAATGTATATTTTTAATGATTTTTATGAAGGTGTTTTGCAGCACATCATCTGTATCATCATGTGATATTACTATTTTTCGAATATGCCAGTACAAACGCTCTTTATAAAGCGTAATTAACTCACGAAAAGCTTTGTCTCTTGTTTCGTTATTTTTAAGTTTAGCTACTAAGATGTTTTCGTCTGTCAAAAAAAAAGATTTTCTGTAAGACAGAAAAATACTAAAAAGGTTTAATTAAAAAATAAAAATCACCAATATTTATCTTTTTATAAGTATTGGTGAGCTTTGTATAATTGTTTTAAAAAAATTAATCTTTAGATCTAGATTTAGAGTAACCAAACAAGCGTTTTTGTTTAATGGTTTCTGCAATACCTTCTGGTAGCATTTCTTCCCAACCTTTTTCGCCATTCATAATTTTCTTTAACACAGTTCTAGAAAAGATGTCTAAAATATCTTTATCAAAATCTTTTATATCTAAAAGTTTTCCGTTGTTTTTAAAGAATTTATACAATTCTTTCATTCTTGGATGCACTTTTAAATTATCGCTATTAATAAATTCATCTGCTTCTTGATCATGGTAAGGATACATGTAAACCTTTAAATCTCTATAGAAAAGTTTACCAAAAGCTTCTAAAATACCACCACTAATATCTCTGTAGTATTTTTCATCAAAAATCTGAATTAAATTGTAAACTCCCATTGCAAGAGCCATTCTTTCTTTAGTAAATTCGCTTAAATACTCTACTAATTTAAAATATTGCTGAAAGCTAGTAATCATAACATTTTGACCTAAAGAACAAAGTAACTCTGCTCTATCTAAAAAGTCTCTTTCATTAATTTTACCTTCTGCAGATAAATTACTTAGTGTTATTTCAAAAATAACTTGTGTTTTACTTTCTTCTACTTTATTTTCTTGTAAGAACATCTTTTTAGATTGCTCAAACATATCCATATTTACTTTAGTTACAGGTCTAAAACTACCTCTTAAAGCTAATATGTTCTTCTTATATAATACTTGTGCAGGTAATAAGTTATTTCCATCTGGTCCAAACATTACAGCATTTGTCATTCCGTTTTTAAGTAATTGTAAACTCATTAATCTGTTGTCTACGTACATAAAACGTGGACCAGAAAAATTAATCATATCAATTTCTATTTGATGATTTCCTAAGTTGTGGTAAAAAGATTTTACCAATTCTTTTGGATTATCATTTAAATAAAAAGCACCGTAAATTAAGTTTACACCTAAAACCCCAAGTGTTTCTTGCTGAAGCCTTGCTTCTGTTTCTTTAAAACGTAAATGTAAAACGATTTCGTTATATTCTTCTAAAGGATCTAATTGAAAACGAATACCAACCCAACCATGTCCTTTAAACTTTCTAGCAAAATCTATAGTAGTTACAGTATTTGCGTAACTAAAAAATAACTTATCAGGGTGTTTTTGTCTGCTAAGTCTGTCTTCCATTAAATTAATTTCATGACCTAACATTTTTTTCAAACGAGATTCTGTTACGTAACGTTTATCATCTTCAATACCATAAATTGCATCAGAAAAATCTTTATCATAAGCACTCATTGCTTTTGCAATTGTACCAGATGCTGCTCCAGATCTAAAAAAATTACGAGCAGTTTCTTGGCCTGCCCCAATTTCTGCGAAAGTTCCGTAAATATCTGAGTTTAAATTTATTCTAAGTGCTTTACTTTTTGTAGTAGGTACACTACTAATTTCTTGATCTCCTTTTAAAGAAATAGCCATATAAACGTTTGTTTTTAATCTAAAACAAATGTACTAAATAAGAACGCAATCCGTAAATATTTATGTTATTTTTGTTACCCATGAAAAATGATAAAAAACAATTTTCGGTTACTTTTTTAGGTACAGGTACATCACAGGGAGTTCCAATGATAGCAAGTAATGACCCTGTTTGTTTGTCTAAAAATCCAAAAGACAAACGTTTACGTTCATCAGTTTTAGTTTCTTGGGATGATGTTTCTTACATAATAGACTGTGGGCCAGATTTTAGACAGCAAATGTTACGTGAAAATATTAGGTGTATTGATGGGGTTTTATTTACTCATGAACATGCAGATCATACAGCAGGTTTAGATGATTTAAGACCTTACTGTTATCAAATAGGAGAAATGCCTATTTTTTTAAACCAGAAAACCTTAGATAGTTTGGAGCAGCGTTTTCAATACATTTTTAGTAAAGAAAATAGATATCCAGGTGCTCCAAGTGTTTTTCCAACTTTAGTAGACGAAGTTCCTTTTCATTTAAAAGGTATAGATGTTTTACCAGTAAACGTTATGCATGGAAATTTACCTGTTACTACCTATAGATTTCAAGATTTTGCATATTTAACAGATGTAAAAAGTGTGCGTAAAGAAGAAATGGAAAAACTTAAAAATTTAGATGTTTTAGTGGTTAATGCATTAAGAATAGATGCGCATCCAACACATTTTAACTTAGAAGAAGCCCTAGAGTTTGTAGCTGAATTAAAACCTAAAAAAGCATATTTTACTCATATAAGTCATAAACTTGGATTTCATGAAGAAGTATCTAAACAATTACCAGATAATGTTTATTTGGCCTATGATGGCTTAAAAATTACCTTGTAGATTTTCGTAGTTTGTTTTTTAATGTATATTTGTCTGTATGGCTAATATTATCAATACTTTAGTTATATTTATGTTCATAAAAAATACAAACCAATAATGTAATACATGGCAAAGACATCTGAAAAAAACAATGAGCCTGATGCTAATCAAAATAGTGAAACTTTTGCTAACCAGCAGATTGATACTAGAATAGCTGCAGTAAGAGATCTTATTTTTGGAGAAAACATACAACAATACAATTCTGAATTTGAAGATGTTTATAATAAAATACAGCTTTTAAAAGAAGAATCTCAAAGAAGTTTATCCGAGTCTATAACTCAAATTGAAATTTATGATCTAGCAGACTTAGAGAGTTTGGTAGATCATAAATTTCAAGATTTAACTGATGATTTAGATAAAAAATTAGCAGATTTAGATGACGAAAAAACAGACAGAAGAAAACTAGGAAAAGCCTTAGAGAAAATTGCATTGATGTTGCAAGAATAAATGGAAGAAGCGACTGTAAATCATAAAACAGAAAACCGTTTTGAATTACTAAAAGAACTTTTACTAACAGATGATAGAAAAGAATTTGAATCTTTAAGAGTTAAGTATTTAGAAAAAGATCAAGTTAAAGCCGAAATAAAACCTGTTATTGAGGAGAAAATAAATGATCTAAAAAATAACTTTCCTTTACATTTTGGAGATCAAGTAACCCAATCTATAAAAGTTCAAATAAGAGAGTCTCAAAACGAAGTTGTAGAAGCACTTTACCCAATTATGGGTAAATTGGTTAAAAAATTTATTGTCGCAGAAATTACAAAACTTTCAGATAACATTAACGAAACAATTAATAACAAATTTTCTATAACTCAAATAATTAAAAGATTGTTTAAAGGTAAAAAAACAGATGCAGAAGATGTTTTAAATGAAGTTTTTGAACCAAAAATTGAAGAAGTTTTTGTTATTGAAGAAAATTCTGGGTTATTAATTGGCAATTATTCTAGAGGTAATATTGCAGATAAGGATATGGTTTCTGGAATGTTAACTGCAATAAAGTCTTTCGTAGAAGATGCCTTCTCTAAAGAAGGTCAAGATCTAGAAGATATAAAATTTGAAACATTTCAACTTTCAATGGTTAATTTTAATTCAATTTATATAGCAACAGCAACCTCTGGAGTAATAAATAGAGAATTTAAAGAAGAATTGTCTGAGAATATTAATACTTTAGCAGAGAAAATATTAAGAGATAGAAGTTTTCTTAAAGATGAATTAAGATTGAATAAATTAATTGAAGAAACACTTATTAATATTGATGATTAGATTATAACCTTTTATATGACTGCAAAAAAAGTTTTATTGGTTGGAAATTTTGGAGTGGGAAAAACTTCATTGATAAGAAGGTTTGTCTTAAACGAATTTTCAGAAGATTATATCAGTACAATTGGTGTAAGAGTAAGTACCAAGATGATAAATGTTGAAAGTGAAGAGATGAAACTCCTAATTTGGGATGTTGCAGGTACAAACGACGACGAAAAAATACCTAAAGCTTACTTTTTAGGAGCAAGTGCAGCTATGTACGTTTTTGATTTAAACAGAGAAGAAACTTATATTAATGTTGATGCTAAGATAGCAGAACTCAAAAACATATCTGGTTTAGATACTATTTTGATAGTTGGTAATAAGAAAGATTTATTATCTGACGAAAAAATTAATGAAATAAGAGAAAACTGTCCCTTAACTATTGATGTTATAACTAGTGCCAAAGATAATGATACTGTAGAAGACGCATTTCGTGAACTAGTTGTTCAATCACTAAAATAAATTTCTTGATACCATCCAAAATAGATAATGTATTTATTGAGTTAATAGCCGATTTTAGTGGAGTTGTTAT
>CAXBAC010000090.1:0-8597 GCA_963973485.1 uncultured Polaribacter sp.
GATATTGTTTATCATTTTAATTTTTAAAGAACCCATACTTGCTTTTTTCAATATTAAAAGTCTTGCAAATTTTATTTATTTATTACCTCTAAATGTTTTTCTATTTGGTTTTATATCAATTTTTGAGTTTTGGAATAACAGAACTGATAAATTTAACAACATTTCTAAAGGGTTATTAGTGAAGTCTTCTGTAATGAGTGCTACTCAAATTGCAACAGGTTTTAGTACTTTTCAAAAAATAGGATTAATTCCTGGTATGCTTTTAGGAAATTTTTTACAAGGATTGTATTTACTAAAACTATCAATGAAAACCTTAAAAAGTTTATGGCATGAAATTTCTTTCAAAGAAATGATGACACTTGCTAAAAAATATAAAGATATTCCTGTTTTTAATACACTAATAAACCTTACCAACAACCTTTCTAATGAATTGCCTGTATTGTTAATTACAAAATATTTTGGGTTAGCAAGTTCTGGTATTTATGGCTTAGCAATAAAATTTACAAAAGCACCAATAGGTATTTTTCAACAATCTGTAAATCAGGTATTTTTTAATAAAGCAAGTAAAGTGTATAATGATGATGGAAATTTATATCAATTGGTAAAAAAAACAGCAAAACATCTATTACTATTGAGTGTATTTATATTTACACCACTATTTTTTATATCATTTTATTTAGGTGATGTATTTGGTGATAATTGGATTGATGTTGGTTTGTATTCAAGAATTTTAATTCCATGGTTGTTTTTTGCATTTTTAAGTAATCCTCTTACTTCGTTAATTCTAATTTTAAACAAACAGAAAACAATGGCTCTTCTAGATAGTTTTTTATTACTACTACGATTTTTAGCATTGTTCATTGGATATTATTTTTATAAAAACATCATTATAGCACTAGCACTATTTTCTGGAGTAGGTATGTTATTTAATATTGCTGTATTTTTATATTTACTTCACATTTCAAAAGGAAAAAAAATTGCTTATTCATAGTATGACAGTGTTTTTAAAATACAATAAAGGTTATAAATGGTATACAAAAGAGGGTTTATCTTTTAAAGGATATTTTTATATTGATAATACTTTTTACGAAGCAAAAAATGCAGTTGAATATCTAACTGATGCTTTAAAAACAAAAACTTTTAAAAACATTACTCAAAGTTTAAATGGTATTTTTTCTATTGTATTTTCTGATAAAACAACTACACATATTTCTTGTGACATTTCTAGAACATTTCCCTTATTTTATACCTATCAAAATAACTCTGTTGTTGTTAGCGATTCTTCAGCGTTTTTAAAAGAAGCCTACAAATTAAATGAAGTTGATGCTGTTGCAGAAATAGAATTTAAAACTTCTAATCATACACATGGAAGCAAAACTTTATTAAAAAACTTGTATCAATTACAGGCTAGTGAATATCTTGTTTTTGAAGATAATACTATTATAAATCGAAGTTTCTTATTTAGTTATGCTGTAAAAACTAAAAGTAAAATAAACTATCTAGATTTAAAAAAACAAGCTGTAACACAATTCGAAAATGCTTTTAAAAGGTTTGTAAATAGCCTGCAAAATAAAACAGTTGTAATACCTTTAAGCTCAGGGTTAGATTCTAGATTAATTGCTGTACTATTAAAAAAATACAACTATAAAAATGTTGTTTGCTACACCTACGGTAATAAAAATAGTTTTGAAATAGAGAATTCAAAAAAGACAGCAAAAACATTAGGCTTTAAATGGTACTTTATACCATATACAGAAGATTTAATTGCAAATTTTTTAGTTACAGATCAATTTAAAGAATACACACATTTTGCAGGGAAATACTCTTCTATGCCCTATTTACAGGAGTTTTTTGCTTTACAATATTTCAAAAAAGACAATTTAGTACCAGAAGATTCTATTTTTGTTCCTGGTTTTGCTGGTGATATTTTAGGAGGAAGTGAGTTTCTGAAACTCCCTAAAAATATAAAAACCAAAAAGCTAAATGAGTTATTGTTCACACTTAAATTTAACAACAATCCCATAACAAAAACTCAACGAAAAACGCTAGAAAAAGAAATACAAGCAAGTTTAGAAAAATTAGATAATGCTTATACTCAAAAAATTCCATCTTCTGTTTTTGAAGATTATAATATCAAAGAAAGAATTGCAAAATATATCTTTAATTCTGCTAGTCAATACTTGTTTTTTGAATATCATTTTAGATTTCCTTTCTGGGATAAAAACTTACTAGATTTCTTTAAAACAGTTCCAGAAAACTACAAACAACATAAAATATTATTTAATGACATCCTTATAAACGAATATTTTAAACCTTACAACGTGTATTTTAATGACACATTACAACCAAAACATCAAAGTGTATTTATTCAACAAATTAAAAACCAAATCAAACCTTACTTGCCAGTATTTATTAAAGAAAATTTGATAAAAAAACAGGATTGGAACAATTATGAACCCATTACAAAACAGATGCTTTTAAGTATGCAAAAAAAAGGGGCATCTGTTAAACGAAGCTATAATAATTATAATGAGATAATTACACAGTGGTATATCTATATTGTAAAAAACAAACTATCTTAATTTTTAAAACTTAAGTCTTAAAAATCTTTAACCAAAAAGGTAAATTATTATATTTTATTTGCTGATAATCTAAAGTTGATGCTCCAAAACTATTAAAATATGCTGCTATTGATGGCATAGAAGATCCACCAAAATTAAATACATTATAATCTTTTTGATACTTTTCAATAGCCTTATGTATTAGAAACGTATTCTCACCATTTTTTCTGCAATCAAAATCTGTAGCAGAAACTAAAATAGTTACAGTGTCTTTGTGATTTAAAAAAAAACCAGCTGCTACCAAACGCTTTTCTTCATTATAAATAGACAACAACTCTCCTACTCCTTTTGCAATACAAGTCTGCATTAATTGTAACAAAACAGTATAATCTTTAGCAAGAATAAAGGGAGTTCTTTTGCCTACGTTGCTTTTAAAAAGATGAATTAAGTTCTCTGGAACTTCATTCCATTTAGATACTAAACCTGCTTTTACAGCCTTCTTTACATCTTTTTTTCTATCCTTTCTATAATGTTCAAAAAGTGAATCTAAATCTTTTTGTAAATCTAACACTTGCGTTTGTTTATCAATTACAAAAGAACTTTCTAATTTTGATATATTAGTATTCAATTTACTCTCTATAAATTTAAAATGTTTAAAAAGTGTGTCAAAAAACAACTTTGTATTAACATTTTCACTCAAAGAAAACAACCCTAATTCTAGCAACCAAAAAGGAGGATAAACATAACTTATGCCCATTTTTCTTCTCCAAGGAATTGGCATTACAGCATCATAATCATCCAAAACTAAAGCGTCCCAATGATCTGCAACAATATCTAAATACCAAGAAAACCCATACACTCTAGATTGCAAAGAATTTTCTACACAAGCATTATACTTTTCAATATCTAATTCGTTTCTCTTAACGTATTTTATCATCTAAGATGTAGCAATTTTTAACATAGATTCATACAAACGCTTCCAGCCTTTCCATCTTAAATAATCGCTTAAACTTTCGTTATGAAAAAGCGTAATAAAAGTGCCATTTACAGCTTTTACTTCATTTTTTAAATCTCTAATTCTACCTAAAGATTGTTTTGGCGTAAGCTGCATATAATCGTTTAAAGTAGTATCCATTAATGCAAAAGGATATATTTTTAAGGGCGTTTGTATTTCAAAATCTAAGTCGTAAAAATAAAAAGGTGTACACGTGCTTGCTCTAAACCCCACATTGCTTGCATAGCCCATTGAATAATCTTCCTCTATTTCTAAGTCTATTAAAAGTTGATACGTTTCTGGCAAACTAAACCTAAGATAATGCTGTCTAGAGCGTTTTAAAGGTGTATTTGTAATGTTTTCTAGGCGTTCTTTCTCCTTTTTTAAAAGTGCTGCATCTTGCATTGAAAAATAAGAAGGATGCAAACCAACTTTTGCATAATCTACCATTTCCTTTATAAGCAATTTATACTTTCTTTTTGCAGTAGAAACGTTAGTATCAAAAGTGGTATAATCTCCTACTAAAAAGAAAAAAATGGTTTTTGTCTGATGCGTTTTTTGATATCTTAATATTTTTTGAAAAGTATCAAAAGGATCGTTTTTTATATTTAAAGTTACTGCAAAACGATTCCAAACTTCATAGAGCTTGAATTGTACCAAATCATTAAAAAAACCACCAACACTTCTTATTAAACTTTTGTGTTTATAGGCAAAAGCATTATCAATATCTATAGTAGAAATAAAATTATAAGATCTGTTTTGATAATTATATTCTGGAAACTTTTCTTTTAGTGCATCCAGAAATTTATATGCCCAAATATCTACCACAGGCTTTTCTAAAAAATCTTTTTTGTATGCTAAACTTTGTTCTGCTGTATATCTACCATGTTTATCTTTTACATGAGGTAGATACTCTTCGTAACGTGATATTAAATAAAAACTAGCTGCAAAAATATCAAAAGGTATTGCAGAATTACTATTCGTTGCAAAAAAGCATGGAACATCATCCCACTTATTTATATTAATCTCTAAATCATTTACCCCTTGTTCAAATAAAAGCTCGTTACTTTTAATAAAAAACTCTTTTCCTAAAGGTGTTTTCGTATACGTTAATTTAGGACCATTGTGTGCTACAAATTCTTCTATTTTAGTAGTGAACTTTACAGGAATTAAGAGAGTTCGTGTTAAAATATGTTTAAAAATATAGCGAACTCTAGGAGTAGTTTTATGTGTAAAAATTAATATCATAAATTGTGTTACGTAAAGTTGATTAAAGGTTTTGTAATTTTACAAAATACCTTCATCTGCAAAGCTAAAATAAGATTTTTGGGTAACTATTAAATGATCTAGTAATTTTATATCTAATGTTTCTCCAGCAGTTTTAATTTTTTGAGTCAAATTTTTATCAGCATTACTAGGCTGTAATTTACCTGATGGATGATTGTGACATACAATAATAGCCACAGCTGCAAACTCTAGTGCGCTTTTAAAAAGTAATCTAACATCTACAATGGTTGCTGTTAAACCACCTTTACTTATTTGATGTTTTGCAAGAACTTTATTAGAATTGTTTAAAAAAAGTACCCAAAACTCTTCATGTTCTAAGTCACCTACTATTGGTTGCATTACATTAAAAACGGCTTTACTACTATTTATTTTTGGTTTCTCTAATGCAAGTTCTAACTGCCTTCTTTTCCCCAACTCTAGTGCTGTGATTATGGAGATTGCTTTTGCTTCTCCTATGCCTTTAAACAAGGTTAATTTTGCTACTGAGAGTTTGGCTAATTCATTTATATTACCATCTACAGATTGTAAAATTCTTTTGGCTAATGCAACTGCACTTTCTTGTTTATTACCAGATCCAATTAAAATTGCTATTAATTCTGCATCAGATAAGGCTGTTTTACCTTTAGCCAAGAGCTTTTCACGAGGTCTATCGTCTAAAGCCCACGATTTTATTGTTAATTTTTCCACACGTCAATTTTCTATAAAAATACTAAAATGATTTTCTAAAAAAGAAAAACTTTTAAAGAAGTCTCTACATACTTTTGTACATTTGCACTATATATCTATATATTATATGAAGATTATTATAGCTGGTGCTGGAGATGTTGGTTTTCATTTGGCAAAGCTACTTTCTTACGAGTCTCAAGATACATACATCATTGACTTTGATGGTGAAAAGCTGAATTACATCAACAATCATTTAGACGTAATTACTCAAAAAGGAGATGCTACTTCTATTAAATTGTTAAAAGAAATAGGCATTAGTTCTGCAGATTTGTTAATTGCTGTTACAGATAGCCAAAACACAAATTTTACAATCTCTGTTATTGGTAAATCTTTAGGTGCTAAAAAAACCATTGCTAGAATAGATAACCCTGAGTTTTTAAATGATTGTGAGGTAGATTTTTCTAAATTTGGCTTAGATTTTATGATATCTCCACAAGAATTAGCAGCAAACGAAATTAAGTTACTGCTAAATCAATCTTCTTTTAATGATACTGTAGCTTTTGAAAGTGGTTTATTTAATGTGATGGGTACAGAGCTTTCTTACAAATCGCCATTAGTAGATTTAACAGTAAAAGAAGCGAAACTAAAGTTTTCTAATGTAGATTTTATCACAATTGCTATAAAAAGAGAAAACGTTTCTCAAACCATTATTCCTAGAGGAGATACTACTTATCAAATACATGACCAAGTGTATTTTTCTGTACCAAATTATAGTATGGAAGATTTGTATCCTATTATTGGTAAAAAACAATTCGACATTAAAAATGTAATTATTTTAGGAGGAAGTAGTATTGGTGAAAAAACTGCCAGAAGTCTTTGTGAAGATAATTTTAAAGTAAAATTAATAGAGAAAGATCGAGAAAAAGCAGAGCTTTTAGCAGAAACACTTTGCGATACTTTAGTTATTAATGGTGATGGACGAAATTTAGAACTCTTAGAAGAAGAAAACATTAGAGAAACAGATGCTTTTATTGCAGTTACAGGTAATTCTGAAACTAATATTATGTCTTGTTTAGTAGCAAAATCTAAAGGAGTAAAAAAGACAATTGCTCTTGTAGAAAATATGGATTATATTGATATTTCTCAGACTATTGGAATACAATCTTTAATCAATAAAAAGTTAATTGCTGCAAGTAATATTTTTAAACATATTAGAAAAGGAGAAATCTTAGAATTGGCAAACCTGCACAATATTGATGCAGAAGTTTTTGAGTTTGAAGTACAACCTAATGCTAAAGTAACTAAAGCACCAATTAAAGATTTACGCTTTCCAAGAGAGGCCGTTTTTGGCGGAATTATAAGAGATGGTAAAGCACTAATGTCTTTTGGAGATATGCAAATTCTAAGTGGAGACAAGGTAATTGTATTTTGTTTACCTGAAGCAATTGGTACTGTAGAGCGTTTATTTTATTAAGCATGACAGCCTTAAATCTTAAAATAATTTATCGTTTTTTAGGCATAACAGCAATCTTAAATGGTTGTTTTATGTTTATCGCTTTTCCTTTCAGTTTTTTTGCTGATGAACCTGAAGCTTGGGGAATTTTAAATGGAGGGGTAATCACAGTTTTTATAGGGTTACTATTATTCTTTTTTAACAAACCTGAACATAAAAATATTCAAAAAAAGGAAGGATACCTTATTGTAACTTTAGGTTGGCTAACCCTTTCTATAACAGGAATGCTCCCCTATTTATTATCTGGAGCAATACCCAATATTTCAAATGCTTTTTTTGAAACCATTTCTGGTTATTCCACAACAGGATCATCTATTCTTACAGATATTGAATCCATGCCAAAAGGAATTCTTTTTTGGAGAAGTGCCACACATTGGATTGGAGGAATGGGTATTATTGTACTAACCATTGCCATTTTACCACTTTTGGGTATTGGAGGGATGCAATTGTTTATGGCAGAAGCTCCTGGCCCATCTGCAGATAAATTACATCCAAGAATTACAGATACTGCAAAAAGGTTATACCTTATCTATGTATTTTTGACATTTTTGGAGTTCTTTTTACTCAAAGCAGCTGGCATGACTTGGTTTGATGCCATTAACCACGCCATGTCTACAGTAAGTACTGGAGGCTTTTCTACAAAAAACAGCAGTATTGCTTTTTATAATAACATACCTGTAATACAATACATTATTACTATCTTTATGTTAATTGCAGGTACCAATTTTGTAATCACTTATTTTGCTTTAAAAGGTAAAGTGCAAAAAGTATTTAACAGCGAAGAATTTCGTTATTACTTTTTTGGTATTTTTAGTGTTTCAATATTAATTGCTATAATTATTATCTTTTTTAAAGATGATACTTTAGTAACTACACTTAACCATCCAGAAATTTACGGAAAAACAGAAAGTGCCATAAGGCATTCCTTTTTTATGGTGACCTCTGTAGTTACAACAACAGGATTTGTTTCTGCAGATTTTACTATGTGGAATTATTTTGCAACCGGAATCTTCTTTGCCTTATTCTTTACTGGTGGTTCTGCAGGTTCTACAAGTGGTGGTGTAAAGATTGTTAGACACATTGTAATGTTAAAGAACAGCTTTTTAGAGTTTAAAAAAGCATTGCATCCAAATGCAATAATACCTGTGAGGTATGATGGAAAATCAGTAAATCAAACCATTGTATTTAACATCATTTCTTTCTTTATTATTTACATGCTTATCTTTATTATTGCTTCTGTATTACTTACATTAATGGGCTTAGACTTTTTATCTGCTTTAGGTGCTGCTGCATCTTCATTAGGTAATATTGGCCCAGCAATTGGTACTGTAAGTCCTGTTGATAATTTTGCTCATTTATCAGTTTCTGCAAAATGGTTTTGCTCTTTTTTAATGTTAATTGGTAGGTTAGAACTCTTTACCGTTTTAATTTTGTTTACACCTTTTTTCTGGAGAAAGAATTAAAGGCAAGTTCTAGAATAATTTTTTAATATCCCTTCTTTATAACATTATAATTACCTAAAATTATAATTTTGTAATGCGCTATTATTGTATGGTTCTTTAAGTGTTTTAACTTC
>CAXBAC010000091.1:0-8595 GCA_963973485.1 uncultured Polaribacter sp.
AATTTTTCTAATGAATTAAATGATAAAGCATTACAGTTTTTAAAGAATATAAAAACTGATTTAGAAAAGTATAGTTTTACTATTGAAGTTGAAAAAAAGCACAGAAATGGTTCTATTATCCCTTTATTTTCTAGAGTTGGTGTTTATAAATCTAAAGAAGGAAACATTACAGAAATTATTGGAATATCAGAAAAAATACATTCCCGAAAATTGAGTAATATAATGCAATATGCTGCTTATGGCCCACAAACATCAGGGTTTGAAGAAACCTTAAATCAACAGTTATTTAATGAGTTAGGGATTTCTAGAAAAGAAAAACAAGCGTTAGAATTGGCTGCAAAAGGATTTGCATTTAAAGAAATTGCTGAGCAATTAGGAGTAAGCCAATCTGCTATAGAAAAGAGAATAATACCTCTTTACAAAAGATTTAATGTAAAAAGCCTACCTCACTTAATTAGCTTTTCTTACGACAATCATATTTTGTAACACTTTATAAACTTACTGTTGTAATTTTATGTTTTGCTACCCCAATATTTACTAACATTTCTTGCCATTTATCTTTATCTCCATCATCTAAACATTGTTTGTTTCCTAAAACCCAAATGATATTTTTTTGCATCAACAGCTTTCTATTCTCTTTATTTTCTGGCTTTAAAGTGTCTATAAAAGTTAAGAGTTTTTCTGGCTGAATAAGTTCATCTTCTATAGGCTCACTTGGGTTAATATCATCAATCATTAAATAGGATGTAGTTTTCCAATTCCAAATTTCATGAGATTTTAAAATATCATCACCTTTTTCAAAAAAATAATTAAACATTTTTATTGCGCTTACATATAAACACGAATTATTTTTAATACTCAACTCATTTAAAATACCAACTCCTAAACTAGTTTTACCAGCGTTTAAACTGCCATAAATTAATATATGATTGCCAGTACTTTTTGAATTTAAAAAATTTTCAACATTTTCTTTATTTTGAGCATCAATTGAAAAATCCCATTGACTTAAGCGAAACTGAAAAGGAAACCTAGCATAAAACTGATACATTTTTGTAATGTACCAATATCTTGTAGCAAAAATTAAATACACACTTAATAGCAGTAAAATAATTACTACTGTTTGATGTTTTGCAGTAGTTAAACTAAGTGCAAATAAAAATGCTCCTAAAGCAAAAAAACAAACATCAGTAAAAGTATCAAAAGCAACATTCGTCCATTTTGGTTTAAAATTATACTTCGTTTCTTTGGCTATAAAAACAACATCAGATTTTGATTCTTTTTTAGTTAATAAAGGACCCAAAAAATTATACATTTCAAACAATAGCCAAGCTAATGAAACATATAATGCAGCATTAAAAGCATCAATATTAAAAAGTTTATAGAGTAAAAAGGACGGTATAAACCCTAATGCAATATGCCCAAACTGATTTGCCAACCACGCATACGTTAAGGTAATTCCTCTGTGAGAATCTTTACCTATTAAATCTGCCTTGAGTTGTTGAATTATTCTTTTGAAAGGAATATTTTTTTTCATTTTCATCAATTTTTAAGTTATAAATATAATTAAATCAAACGTTTAAAAAGAGCTGTATAATTAGTTAAAAATATTTCATCTATAAATCATCGCAATAAATTAAGGTTTTAGTGCAAAAAGTAACTGTTTATAATCCTACTATTCAATTGCTCAATATTCAGCAAAAAAGTATCTTTACAACCTGAATAAATCATTTTAATATTATAAAGAAGCAGATCAAATGACAGAGCATACAATTGCAGCATTATTAGAATCGAGTACTATCTTACAAGAAGTAGCAGTTAAAGGTTGGGTAAGAACATTTAGAAGTAACAGATTTATTGCTTTAAATGATGGTTCTACTATTAAAAACATACAATGTGTAATCGATTTTGAAAATACAGCAGAAGAAACTTTAAAGAGAATTACTACAGGAGCCGCAGTTGCTATAAAAGGTACAATTGTAGAAAGCCAAGGTAGAGGACAAAGAGTTGAAGTTCAAGTTTCAGAAATTGAAATTTTAGGAGATTCTAATCCAGATGAATATCCTATTCAACCAAAAAAACACAGCTTTGAATTTTTAAGAGAAAACGCACATTTACGCATGCGTACAAATACATTTAGTGCTGTTATGCGTGTACGTTCTAAATTATCTTTTGCGGTTCATAAATATTTTCAAGAAAACGGTTTTAATTACGTAAATACACCTATTATTACTGGTTCTGATGCAGAAGGAGCAGGAGAAATGTTTAGAGTTACCAACTTTGAAGACAATAAAGCACCAGTTACAGAAGATGGTAAAATAGATTACGCTAAAGACTTTTTTGGTAAAGAAACCAACTTAACAGTTTCTGGTCAATTAGAAGCAGAAACTTTTGCAATGTCTTTAGGAAAAGCATACACATTTGGCCCAACTTTTAGAGCAGAAAATTCGAATACCACTCGTCATTTAGCAGAGTTTTGGATGATTGAACCAGAAGTTGCCTTTATGGATTTAGCTGGTAATATGGATTTGGCTGAAGATTTTATAAAATCAGTTTTAAAAGATATTTTAGAAACTTGTAAAGACGATTTAGAGTTTTTAGATCAACGTTTAACTCAAGAAGAAAAAAGCAAACCACAAGCAGAAAGAAGTGACATGAGTTTACTTGAAAAGCTAAAGTTTGTTGTAGACAATAACTTTAAACGTGTTTCTTACACAGAGGCTATTGATATTTTAAGAAATTCTAAACCCAATAAAAAGAAGAAATTCCAATTTCCAATTAATGAATGGGGTGCAGATTTACAGTCTGAACACGAGCGTTTTTTAGTGGAAAAGCATTTTAAATGTCCTGTAATTTTATTTGATTATCCAGCAAACATAAAAGCATTTTATATGCGTTTAAATGATGATGGAAAAACAGTAAGAGCTATGGATGTTTTGTTTCCTGGAATTGGAGAAATTGTAGGGGGTTCTCAAAGAGAAGAACGTTATGATGTTTTAGTAGAAAAAATGAAAGCCTTAGATATTGAAGAAGAAGAATTATGGTGGTATCTAGATTTACGTAAATTTGGAACTGCAGTGCACTCTGGTTTTGGTTTAGGTTTCGAAAGACTTGTGCAATTTGCAACAGGAATGAGTAATATTAGAGATGTAATACCTTTTCCAAGAACTCCACAAAATGCTGAGTTTTAAATAAATTATAACATTCAAAATAACAATCGTCATTCCTAATAAGAATGACGATTTTATTTTAGTCGATTTCTTATCTTTGTTAATATGCTAAAACAAAGTTTACAATATAAGCTCTTACAAAAACTATCTCCTCAGCAAATACAGCTGATGAAGTTAATTCAATTGCCTACGCAAGCTTTTGAAGAGCGTTTGAAACAAGAAATAGAAGAAAACCCTGCTTTAGATACTGGAAAAGATGAATCAGACAATTTTGATGATGATTTTTCTAATGAATATGAAGATGATGGAAATGAAAAAATAGATGCAGAAGACATCAATATAGATGAGTATTTGAGTGATGATGAAATACCAAACTACAAAACACAAGCCAATAATTACTCTTCTGATGATGAAGAAAAAAATGTGCCTTATGCTGCTGGAACAAGTTTTCATCAATCTTTAGTAAATCAGTTAAACACCTTTAATTTAACAGAAGAAGAAAGAGCTATTGCCGATTTTTTAGTGGGTAGTATAGATGATAGTGGCTATATTCGAAGAGAAATAATTGATTTGGTAGATGATTTAGCATTTACAGCAAATGTATTTACAACCGAAGAAAAGGTTGTATCTGTTCTTAAAAAGGTGATTCATAATTTAGATCCTATTGGTGTAGGTGCAAGAGATTTAAAAGAATGTTTAATTATTCAACTAAAAGCAAAAGAGAATACAAAAAACAGAAGTTTAGCCATTGATATTTTAGAAAATGCTTTCGATCATTTTGTAAAAAAACACTATACAAAGCTTCAAGAAAAATTTAATATTTCATCAGAAGAATTAAAAGATGTAAATAAAGAAATTTCTAAACTTAACCCAAAACCTGGTAGCTCTTATGCAGGTAATAATAAACTTGCAGAACAAATTGTTCCTGATTTTTCAATCAAAATTATTGATGGTGAATTAGATTTAACCCTAAATGCTAGAAACGCTCCAGAATTACATGTTTCTAAAGCGTATAACAATATGCTTAAAGGATATCAAGAATCGAATACCAAAAGTAAATCTCAAAAAGATGCAGTGTTTTTTATCAAACAAAAATTAGATGCTGCAAAATGGTTTATAGATGCAATAAAACAACGTCAACAGACTTTGCTGGTAACCATGAACACCATAATGCATTATCAATATGATTATTTTTTAACTGGTGATGAGCGCAAGTTAAAACCGATGATTTTAAAAGATATTGCTGACAAAATAAATATGGATGTTTCTACTGTTTCTAGGGTTGCCAATAGTAAATACGTTTCTACTCCTTATGGAACAAAACTGATTAAAGAGTTCTTTTCTGAATCTATGAAAAATGACCAAGGAGAAGATGTTTCTACAAGAGAGATAAAGAAAATTTTAGAAAACGTAATTGCAGAGGAGAATAAGAAAAAACCGCTAACAGATGAAAAATTAGCTGGAATTTTAAAAGAAAAAGGGTATCCAATTGCAAGAAGAACTGTTGCAAAGTATCGTGAACAGTTAGATCTTCCTGTAGCACGTTTACGAAAGGAAATTTAGTGCGTTTTCAAAAAGTCATATCAACAATATTACACCCAATCGTAATTCCAACTATTGGAGTAATGCTGTACTTTTTAGTGTCTCCTTTAAACTTTAATAGAATACAAAAGTTTGCAGTACTTCTACTAATATTTATCTTTACTTATATTGTTCCTTTGCTTGCTCTATTGCTCTTAAAAAAGCTCAACATAATTCAAAGTTTTCGACTAAAAAAAATAAATGAGCGGAGAATTCCATTACTTCTTATGATATTTATTTTTTATGGAATTGCAAATGGTATTAGTTATCTAAAGGCTTTTCAAGATATCTCTTTATTGTTCTATGCAACTTCTTTGGGGTTATTAATAACTTACATCCTGTTATTTGTAAAAATAAAAACAAGTATTCACCTATTATCTTTAGGGATTAGTTGCGGCTTTTTTATGCTTTTAACAATTATAGATAACCAATCTTATCTATTAGTTATTGTTATAAATTTGCTAATGGCAGGTTTTTTAGCCTCTGCAAGATTAAAGCTAAAAATGCACACAAATAGAGAAGTTTATTTAGGCTTTTTAATAGGTGTACTATCCATTTTTAGCATTTATGCTATGTTATAGGATGTAGAATATTAAACCAAATTTTAAGATACTAGAATCTATATTCACACCATTTAACGTGGCATCTTCAAAGATTGGTGTTAGGTTGTAAAAAACATGTAGATTAAACTCATCATACCCTGCAGAAATGGTTAAACCATATTGGAGTTTTCTATAAGAAGTTACATTTCTATAACTAAAATTACTTGAATTTTCAGTAAATTTAAAAGTATTAGAGAGGTTATATATGAACTTTATACCTGAGTATATTCGCCAAAAATCATATTTTTTTGAAGTAGATGTTCTCCACCTTAATTCAATTGGAAATTCTAAGTTATGTGATGAAAAGGTATTTGAACTAAGGTTTTGAGAAGCGCTAAAAACAGTTGAATTGTTAATTTCTTCTATTTTTAATTCATGATTAAAGAAATCAAAACCATAACCAAAACCAGCAGCAAGAGCTATAGAACCTCTTTTATTAAGAATAAAATCTTTTAAAAAACCAACAGAAAGTCTATAAGAAAAACCACTTCTAGTTATTGTTTTTGGTTGATTAAAAAATTGCGCATAAGAAACAGAAGTATAAATTTGATCTTCTGCATATCTATCACCTAATTGCAAAGAATCTTTTTGAGCAGTAAGATATTGTGTACCAATAAAGACAAAAAAAATAAAAAATATTTTACGCATGTTTAAAGTGAAAATTAAATATACAATTTTTTAAAATCAATAAATACAGTTTATGTCAATAAAAAAGGGTTAATCCGTAAGAATTAACCCTTTTTTATGAACTATATGTTTTTAATTATTCGATGTTCCTGGTGTAGAAGAATAATTAATTTTAAGAGCATTAACATCTCTTAATTTTAACCTTACATCTATAATGGTACCAACATTTGACTCCTTATCTGCTTTAATTGAAGTAGTCATAAATGGGTGTAAAGCTTCAGCTATTTTATCTCTCTTACTAAAAATAAAAGCAGGTACTTGATCTGCTGAAGAGATTTTATCATTTAACTGAATTTTATTATACCCAACACCATCTCTATTAGGATCTTTTGATTTACCAATATAAATAGTACTTACCAAACTTTTATCTTCTAACTTTTTAATTTCAGTAGCATTCGGAAGTCTAGGGTTTTCAATTACTAAATTCGTTTCTCTCATAGTTGTTGTAACCATAAAGAAAAATAGTAACATAAAAACGATATCTGGCAGAGCAGCTGTATTTACAGCTGGTATTCCTTTTTTCTTTTTTCTAAATTTAGACATAATTTTGCTTTAAATTTAAATTAATTATGAAGTTGGTTCTGCATCAGAAATAATTTGAGGATAAGCTGTTTTAATATCTTCAACCTTTTTTCTCAAGATATCTACTTGACTTTTTAAATCTGCACTTTTCTTTGCATCTGCAAAAGCTTGCTCGAGTTCATCAAAAGACATCCCATAACGTTCTCTAGAAAGTCTATTTCTTAATTCAGAATAAGCTTTTAACAATTCATTTTGTACTTGAATATAAGTACCATAATCTGTACCTCTATCACTCTGAACAGATATAATTGCTTTGTTAGGATGATCTGATGAAGCGTCGCTTCTTTCTCCTTGGCAATAGTCACATGCTTCTCCTGGCGAACCATCTTCTCCTGGGTTTCCAATACCTCCTCCATTGTCAATAAACTTAACAGCAGCTTCTTTTAGGTCTTTAACTTCCATACGTTCATCTTCTACAAGAAGTTCGTTGTTTCTGTTAATGTTTACCTCAAAGATATTCTTCTTTTTAATAATTGGAGGTGTATAATCTGCTGGTGGCTTTTCTGATAACTTCTTAGAAATACCTGAATCTACATTCATGGTTGTGGTTACTAAAAAGAAAATTAATAGCAGAAAAGCGATATCTGCCATTGAACCTGCGTTAATTTCTGGGTTATCTCTTCTTGCCATGTTTTATGATTTAACTAGTCCTTTTAATAGATCCCAAACAAAGAATAAACTAGCAATACCACCTAAGATAACACTATACCATATTCCTGTTCCTACCCATTTGTTTACAGCTGACCCTTCTTCTCCTCCATATTCAATTTCTCCTGCAGCATTATAAACTGCTTCACTATCTGACAAGAAATATGCTACTAATAAAAGCACAGCTAATATTCCTAAACCTCCTAGTGTTTTCTTTAAATTTTCTGGGTTTCTTACCAAACTTATTAAAGAAAGACCAATTGTAATTATTACAGCAGCATAAAATAAATATGTTGAATAATAAATTAAAGGGCTTACTACACTATTTGCTACATCTACATCTGTTTCAATGGCATCTGTATCTTCCATAAAAACTCTTATGAAAAGAACACCACCAATAAGTGCTATTGCAGCAATTAAAATATTTAAAATTTTATTACTTTTCATATTAAGTTTTATTTTTTATACTTTACTAATAAATCTATCAATGAGATAGAAGCGTCTTCCATATTATTTACAATACTATCAATTTTTGCAACGATGTAATTGTAAAAAATTTGAAGGATAATAGCCACAATTAAACCAAATACGGTTGTTAATAAAGCTACTTTAATACCTCCTGCAACTACTGCTGGAGAAATATCGTTTGCAACAGCAATGTCGTTAAATGCTCCAATCATACCAATTACAGTACCCATGAAACCAAGCATTGGTGCTAATGCAATAAATAAAGAAATCCAAGAAACGTTTTTCTCTAATTGTCCCATCTGAACACCTCCATAAGAAACAACTGCTTTTTCAGCCTCTTCAATACTTTCATCAACTCTATCTAAACCTTGATAAAATATAGAAGCAACTGGTCCTTTTGTATTTCTACAAACTTCTTTTGCAGCTTCAACTCCACCAGAACTTAAAGCATCATCTACATTTGCTAATAATTTTTTTGTATTTGTTGTTGCCATGTTTAAATAAATAATTCTTTCAATGGCAATAGCTAAACCTAAAATTAAAGCTACTAATACAATTCCCATAAATCCTGGTCCACCATCAATAAAGTTTTGCTTTAATATTTGGTGAAACGTTTGTGATTCTGTTGCTGCTTCTTGAGCGAATGTAGATTGTACAGCTCCAAAAAACATAAATCCTGTTACAGATAAGACATTTACTACTTTTTTCATCTTAGTTATAAATTAATTTTAATAGTTAACGGGTTAAAGATATAAATTTTCATCTCAAAAATAGAAATTATAGAGTACTTTATGTTTTTTTGCACTCAATTTTATAATTTTTCTCTTAAGAGAGTGCCAAGTAACAAAAAATGTTATGCA
>CAXBAC010000092.1:0-8587 GCA_963973485.1 uncultured Polaribacter sp.
TAAATGATACTTATAATGCTAACGGAGTAACACATAATTTTAATATAGATGCTTTATTATTAGGTACGTTAACTATTGTTGTTTATTTAGTTTTTCCATACATCACAAAAAAAATTCCAAGTGCTTTAGCTGCTCTTTTAGTTGCTTCATTAGCTGGATACTTTTTACAATGGAATGTGCCTCTTATTGGAGAGATCCCTTCAGGTTTACCATCTTTACAAATAGAAGGTTTTTTTACAATAGAAGCAGACGTGTATTTTTTAATTGCAGAATATGCAATAGTTTTGGCGGTTTTAGGTTCTATAGATTCTTTACTAACTTCTGTAATTGCAGATAATATGACCAAAACAAAACATAATAGCAATAGAGAGCTAATAGGACAAGGAATTGGAAATGCAATTGCAGCAATTTTTGGAGGAATTCCTGGAGCTGGCGCAACAAAAGGAACTGTAATAAATATAAATAGTGGTGGTAAAACAAGAGTTTCTGGAACCATACATGGCTTATTTTTATTAGCTGTACTTTTAGGTTTAGGTAAACTAGCTGCTTATATTCCTTTATCTGTTTTAGCAGGTTTACTTATACCAATTGCTTTTAAAATAATTGACACTAAAGGATTAAAACACTTATTCTCTGTACCTAAAGCTGATGCATTCGTACTTATTGTAGTTTTACTGATGACTACTTTTGGTAGTTTAATTCAGGCTGTAACTGTTGGTTTATTGCTAGCTTCATTATTATTTATGAAAAAATCTAGTGATTTAGCAGAAAAAGGCTTAGAGGTAAATACCCTAGCTGGGTTTGATGGAGAAAAACCTTGGCAGGATGAAATTGAGTTTTATGAAGAATACAAAAATAAAGTATATATAAAGCATTTATATGGGCCTTTATTTTTTGGGTTTACCTCTCATTTTCAAAATGAAATTGAAAATATTCCTAAACAAGTTAAAGCTTTAATTATTAGGATGGATAGAGTACCCTATATAGATCAGTCTGGTTTATATGCTTTAGAAAACGCTGTTTTAGAGTTAGAAAAAAAAGGAGTTATGGTTGTTTTAGTTGATATTGATGAACAGCCTTGTGATCAATTAAGATCTATAGATATTATTCCAGATTTAGTTGAAGAGGAACACGTTTTTAAAACAGTAGCAGAAAGTTTTGCATATTTAAAAGGTAAATTTTTAAAATAGACTTACTTCTTCCATTTAATACCACACCCCATACTTGGCTTTTGGTTTTCAACAGTTCCTTTATCTTCCAATAAATGGCTTAGTGCTTTACGCATATCTTTTCCATCTAAAGGTGCATTATTTCCTGGTCTAGAATCGTCTAATTGACCATGATAAGTTGCTTTTAAGTCGTCATCAAAAACATAAAAATCTGGAGTACAAGCTGCATCATAAGCTTTAGCTACTTCTTGTGTTTCATCAAATAAATACGGAAAAGGATAGTCTAATTTCGCTGCAACTTCTTTCATGTATTTAGGTGAATCTTGAGGATAATTCTCTATTTCATTTGAACTGATGGCTATAAAATTTATTCCTTTTTCTTGGAACTCATTTGCCATTTTTACCAATTCTAGATTCACATGAATTACAAATGGGCAATGATTGCAGATAAACATTATTACAGTTCCTTTTTCTCCCTTCAATTGATTTAAAGCATATTGTTTATCATCAACTGTATTGATCAAAGTAAAATCTGGTGCAGTTTTGCCTAAAGTAAATTCTTTTGATTCTGTTAAAGCCATTTCTTTAAATTTTTAATTATTTGTTTCTGCTATTGCTTTTGCACAAATGTAACCACCTGTCCAAGCATTTTGGAAATTAAACCCTCCTGTAACTGCATCAATATTTAAAACCTCACCAACAAAAAAGAGATTTTTATGCAGCTTACTTTCAAATCGTTTAAAATTAATTTCTTTTAAATCTACACCTCCTGCTGTAACAAATTCATCTTTAAAAGTAGTTCTACCATTTGCATTGTAAATTCCTTTTGTTAATTGATTGGCTAATTTTTCTAATTGTATATTATTTAAATCTGCCCAATTTTGATTTTTACTAATATCCGAAAAAAGCACAAAACGTTCCCAAAGTCTTTTTGAAATTTCAGTAAAAGGAGATTTTAAAATCACCGTTTTTCGAGGTTCTTTCTTCTTTAAATTTAAAAGTAAATTTAGTACTTTTTCTGTTGGTCTAGACAACCAATTTACTTCGACATTGTATTGGTAATTTTTATCAGCTAAAATTCGTGCCCCAAAAGCTGACAATTTCAGTACTGCTGGTCCACTCATACCCCAATGTGTAATTAACAAAGGCCCTGAAGCTTCTAGCTTTGTACCTACAATATTTACAGTAGCATTTGGTACAGAAATACCCAATAAATCTACCAATCTTTTATCGTTAATATTAAAGGTAAATAATGATGGTACAGGTTCTATTATTTTATGGTCTAAAGTTTTGCAAAGCTCCCATACTTTTTTAGAACTACCAGCTGCTACAACTACCTTGTCTGCAATAAAATCTTTATTTTTAGTGTTGATAACCCACTGTTTTTCTTGTTGATAAACAGCGTTTACACCACAGTTTGTGAACACTTTAATACCTAATTTATCAACAGCATTTTGGAAACAATCTATAATAGCTTGACTTGTATTTACCTCTGGGAAAACACGATTATCGCTTTCTATTTTCAAAGGCACTCCTCTATCATCAAACCATTCAAAAGTATCACCAGTCATAAATTGATGAAAAGGCCCTAGCAATTCTTTTTTTCCTCTAGGATAAAATTCAACCAATTCTTTCGGAGTAAAACAAGCATGTGTAACATTACATCTTCCTCCTCCAGAAATTTTCACTTTTTGTAAAACATCCTTCCCTTTTTCTAGAATTGTAATATCTAAATCAGGGTTATTTTCTTTAGCATTTATTGCTGTAAAATAGCCTGCTGCTCCACCACCAATAATTATTACTTTACTCATAAAATCATATCTGAATAGGAAAGAACTGTTTCAAATCCTTTATTTTTAAAATAGTTTGGTGTGTTTGCATTACCTGTTGCTAATACAAAATCTCCTCCCCAAGCTCCAAGGCTTTTTATTGCTCCAAAATAATCTGGAAATAATCTTTCTTTAACTGGTTGTAATTTTATAATCGAGCTTATAATTTGCTCATGTTCTTCAATCAATTTATTAAAATCTTCTATCGTTTTTGCTGATGTAAATTCATCAGAAATTGCTGATATTCTTGTTATTTCTTTACTAAAACCCTGATTGCTTTCACGAAACTTAGCAATACCTTCTTTAGAATCTTGCTTTTGATTTAAATGAATAAAAAATAAATTTTCTTTAAAAGTAGGATCAAAATCAACTTGTTGAACTAAAGGCTGTTTATTTTTAATTTGATAAAAGATAGGCGCATCATTTTGTGCACAAGCAATATCATAGCCACTTCCTTTAAAAGAATTCCATAACAGTTGAAACGCATCAATTTTTGCCCAATTTGCAATAGAATTTATCAATGTAGATGAACTGCCTAAACCCCAGTTTCTCGGAAAATTAAGTTCAGTTTTCACTACAAAACCATGATCAACATTTAAAAAATTTGAGTTTAGTCTTTTGGCTTCTTTTAATATGTCTAATAGAGTTTCTGCAATAAATTCTGCACTTCCCTCTTTGTCTGAATTAAATGTTGCAGAAACCAAACGTAATTTTTGCAAATCAAAAACAGCTTCAAACCAACATTCTCCTATGTTTGTAAAACTACCCCAAATTATTTGAGATTCTTTGATTTTTTCTACAACTAAGTCTTGCCCAAATTTTGTAGGAACTGCAAATGCTTTTGCACCATCTAAAACAAGGTATTCTCCTGTAAGCAACAATTTTCCATTAGAATAATAATTCATTATAACAGGTTAAATTGTTTAAAGTGATGTGTAAAATGTTTTACATGAAATTTTTTCCAATATTCGTAATCTAGCTCTCCAAAAAACGGATGATTTTCGATTGTAGCTGTTTTGAAGTGATTCTTAAATTCTTTTATTTGATGTATTAAATCATCAATAGCATCTTGAATTGTTTTAAATTTTACAGGATAAGGATCTTCTGCCAACATTGGAGGTTTGAAACCAACCTGTAATTCATTTTCTGAATCTAAGAAGGTTTTTCTTCGTAAAGATTTTTCATCGCTCACATAATGATCAGCTTTAATTTTTCCATTAGAAATTTGCATTAAAAAACTCAAATGCTCAATCATTTGTTGGCCATTCATTTTTCCAAAAACTGGTTTCGAATTTGTCTGTAGTCTAGATAATTTTGATTTTAAAATATCGAAATTTAAAAAATCAATCCAATTTACACTTGCATTTCTAATCTCATTTACTTTATTTACAACTGCTGAGTGCGAAACTGTTTTATCATTAAAATACGTTTCAACTGCTTCCTTTTCTAATTGAGTTGCATCCATTTGATTTAAGATGTTTTGCAAATGCATTTTCATGTGTACATGTTGAATACCTTTGGTTGTTAAAGCTCTTAAAGCTGCAAAATTTTGTGCTAATCCAGCTGCTGCCATTATTTGCATAAGTTCTCTAGCTGATGGTTTTTGTAGCATTTCTAAAGACAATTTAGCCATAGGATGTAAAGCTGTTAAACCACCAACAGTTCCTAAAGCTAAAGGTAATTCTATCCAAAATTTAAATTCACCATCATCAATAGAGCAATGCGTTAAACTTGTATATGTTCCACTCCTCGAAGCATAAGCATGCGCACCTGCTTCTATAGCTCTAAAATCGTTTCCTGTAGCTAAAACAAGTGCATCAATTCCATTCATAATTCCTTTATTATGAGTAACTGCTCTGTAGGGTTCAATTTCTGCAATATCAACTGCTTGCTTGAATTTTTCTGCAAATTTTTGTGGATTCTCTCCTCCTAATTCTTCTATTTTACAACTCACCTCTGCTCTTACCAAACAGTCTGGAACAAAGTTAGACAGTATACTCATTACAATTTCTATCTGCTCATTTTCAAACCTCTTAGCCATTGCTTCTAGACAAGAGTTTATAAAATTTGCACCCATTGAATCTTTAGTTTCAAAAGTGACATGCAGTTGATAATAATTTGATAACTGATCTGTTTTATCAACCAAAACAATATCTAAAATACCTCCACCACGTTTTTCCATATTTTTTGTTATGGAAGCAGTTGCTGCAAATAATTCAGGTTTATGTTTTGCAAAATAATTCTGTAAATCTTCTTTTTCACCCTCATACATAAAATGTACTTGGCCTATTTTTGTAGTTCCTAAAACTTGTGTTTTAAAACCACCTCTTGTACTCCAAAATTTACCAACCAAAGAAGCTGCTGCAACTACAGAACTTTCTTCTGTAACCATTGGTAAAACGTAAGTTTTATTATTAATTACAAAATTGGGAGCAACACCAAAAGGCATGTAAAAGTTAGAAATTGTGTTTTCTATAAAATCATCATGCAACTCCTGTAATTTAGAATTTGAGTTCCAATATTGTTTGATAATCTGTTTAGATTCTGATGGATTTTGATAATAATTTTTTGTTAACCAGTCAATTTTTTCTTCCTTGGTAAACTTGGAAAATCCAGATATAATTTTGCTCATTTAAGTAGTTATAAACTATGTTTTACAAATATAAATCAATCTGTTCAAACAATAGGGGTTAATCAAGATTTTTGATTTTTTTGGATATATTTTGCTGATTTTTCCGTAAACTTGGCAAACTTTTATCAAATACAAGTTCTCAAATGAAAAACTTAATCATTTTTACAACCTTAGTCTTTTTGATAAGTTGTAATAAAAGCAATTCAGAATCTTCACAAAACACATCAACAGGAACCAAAGAAATCACTTTAAAAGAAATTTGGGATGGTACTTTTTCTCCAGAAAGAATGAATGCTTTAAATTCTATGAATGGCGATTTTTATTCGCTATTAAATACTGATGATCAAGGAAATTCCACAGTTGATAAGTACAGCTATGCTACTTTAGAAAAGGTAGAAACTATTGTAAGCAGTGCAAATTTAAAAGAACTAGAGAGTTTTTCATCTTATAGTTTTAACAATGATGAAACAAAATTAATTCTAGGCACAAACTTCAAAAGGATTTTTAGACGTTCTTTTAGTGGTACTTTCTATGCGTATGATATTGCTTCAAAAAAATTAACGCTTATAGGTAAAGATATTCAGGAACCTGTTTTTTCTCCAGACAATAAAAAAGTAGCTTACGCTAAAAATAATAATATTTTTATAAAAAATGTATCTAATAGTAGAGTTACTCAAGTTACTAAAGATGGTAAAAAAAATAGCATTATAAACGGAATTACAGACTGGGTTTACGAAGAAGAGTTTGGTTTTGTAAGAGCTTTTGAATGGAGTAACAACAGCAAATATTTAGCTTTTTTACGTTTTGATGAAAGTGATGTCCCTACCTTTTCTATGGATATGGTTGGAGAAAGCAATTACCCAGAACAACAAGTTTTTAAATATCCAAAAGCGGGTGAAAAAAATGCAGAAGTAACTCTACACATGTATACTTTAGCAAGCCAAAATTCTAGAAAAATTAACTTAGGTAATTACGAATATATTCCTAGAATAAAATGGTCTAATAACGATGCTGTTTTAGTGGCAACTTCTTTAAACAGAAATCAAAATAACTTAAAACTTCACAAAGTAAATGCTTTAAGAAATTCAACTTCAGTATTATTAAATGAAACAGACAAAGCTTATATTGATATTCATGATAACCTAACTTTTTTAGTTGATAATTCTTTTATTTGGACCAGTGAAAAAGATGGTTATAATCATATTTATCATTATGATTTTAATGGGAATTTAATCAATCAAATTACTAAAGGAGATTGGGAGGTTACTAATTATTATGGTTTTAACCCTTCAAAAAAGACTATTTATTATCAATCTGTAGAAAATGGTTCTACAAATAGAGGTGTATATTCTATTGGTTTAGTTAGTAATAACAAAAAATTATTAAGTAATGAAAATGGTCAGAACACAGCTGCTTTTAGCACCAATTTAAACTACTTTATCAATACGTTTTCATCGTCAGAAATTCCTCCTATTTATTCTTTATATTCAGCTGAAGGAGAAATGTTAAAAGTGATAAAAGACAATGCTGAACTTAAAGAAAAGTTAGATGACTATAAAATGAGTCCAAAAGAATTTTCAACCATAAACATTAATGGAAATGACTTAAACATGTGGATGATTAAACCTGCTGATTTTGATGAAAATAAAAAATACCCAATGTTAATGTTTCAATATTCAGGACCAGGTTCTCAGCAAGTGGCTAATAAATGGAATGCAGCTAATGATTATTGGCACAACATGTTAGCTCAAAAAGGGATGATTATTGCTTGTGTAGATGGAAGAGGAACAGGTTTTAAGGGAGCAGATTTTAAAAAGTCCACCTATTTAAATTTGGTAAAATATGAAACAGAAGACCAAATTGCAGCTGCTAAAAAATTAGCAGAACGTTCTTATATAGATGAAGACAATATTGGAATTTGGGGTTGGTCTTTTGGTGGGCACATGAGTACAAATTCGCTTTTAAAAGGAAGTGATATTTTTACGACAGCAATTGCTGTTGCTCCTGTAACTTCTTGGCGTTTTTACGATACTGTGTATACAGAACGTTTTTTAAGAACTCCTCAAGAAAATGAAGCAGGTTATGATGAAAATTCGCCAGTAAATTATGCAGATAAATTAGAAGGAAACTATTTATTAGTTCATGGAACAGGAGATGATAATGTGCATGTACAAAACTCATATAGAATGATAAATGCATTAATTGAGGCAAACAAACAATTTGATATGTTTATTGTACCAGACAGAACTCATGGTATTTACAAAGGAAAAAATACAAGGTTGAATTTATACACTAAAATGACCAATTTTGTAGAAGAGCATTTAATAGAAAAATCAAACAAAACAACAGAAATAAAAGGATAATTATGTTAGACAAAGGAGTTAGCACAGCTACAGAAGAGCCACAAATGTTTGGACATCCAAAAGGATTGTTCTACTTATTTTTTGCAGAACTATGGGAACGTTTTAGTTTCTATGGAATGAGAGCGTTATTAACGCTTTACATGGTTGAAGAAATTTTTAAAGCAATTGCAGAAAGAGATACAGCAACTGCTGTAGTTTATGCGTCTTATGGTTCTTTAGTATATGCATCTACTGTTATTGGAGGTCAAATATCAGATAAAATCTTAGGTATGAGAGCTTCCATTTTTTTAGGTGGAGTTTTAATGGCTCTAGGGCATTTTGTTTTGGCTGTAGAAAATGATATTGCTTTCTTTTTAGCGCTTGCACTTATTGTAGTAGGTAATGGTTTTTTTAAACCTAACATTTCAACATTTGTTGGAGCTCTATATAAAGAAGGTGATGTAAGAAAAGACTCTGGATTTACCATTTTTTATATGGGTATTAATATTGGTGGTTTTGTAGCCCCATTATTATGTGGTTGGTTAGCTTTAGAATATGGTTATCATTATGGGTTTGGATTGGCAGGAATAGGAATGATGGCTGGTTTAATTTTCT
>CAXBAC010000093.1:0-8556 GCA_963973485.1 uncultured Polaribacter sp.
GGCTGTTCTAAATTGTGCTTTTCTATTGGTTTTGCCTTTTAATTCTGATAGTAATTTATCCATATTTCGTTCAGAACTTCTTGGTTCGCCTGCAAAACGTGCAGAATATACTCCAGGTTTACCCTCTAAACTATCAACTTCTAGACCTGTATCATCTGCAAAACAATTGTAACCAAAATTTTTAGTGATATAATCTGCTTTTAATTTTGCATTTCCTTCTAATGTAGTTTCAGTTTCTGCTACTTCATCAAAACAATTAATATCGCTCAAACTCAAAATTTCAGTAGAATTATGTAATAATTGTTGTACTTCTTTAAGTTTGTTTAAATTGTTAGTTGCAAAAACAAGTTTCATTAAAATTGAATTAATTTTGCATCAAATGTAATCATTTTATAGTTTTTCATGTGAATAGAACTATGTAAAACTTAAAATTAAGTTTTACATCATAAAAATATAAAAACCTCGAAAACTATTGATATTGTTGATTTTTCGTGCAAATGTCGGGTTAAAAAAACCTAAATTAATTTGTAAATTTAAATCCCTGAACTAACATTGTATGAAAAATAAAAACACATTTATTATGAAACAGCCAGATTTAGGAAGACGAATTACTGAATTACGAAAACAAAAAGGATTAACTCAAGAAGAATTGGTTGCACAATGTAATATTAATGTAAGAACAATTCAAAGAATTGAAGCAGGAGAAGTAAACCCTAGAAGCTATACTATCAAAATTATTTTAGAAGTTTTAGGGGAAGATTTAAGTGATATTCAAACAGAATCATCAACAGAAAATAATAAAATTAATTGGACTAAAGACGAGTTGAAAACAATAAATAACAGTTGGATTTTTGGAATCTTTTATGCTATAATAACTTTAGTAGGCATTTTTATGGAAATTTATTTTGCTGCTAATAATTTAGCTGATATTTTAGTTTTAACTACTAGAATACCTTTTGCTATTTTATTTTTTATAACATTATTCCCTTTTATGAGCGGTTATAAATTAATAGCAAAAAAGTTTGAAAATACTCTTTTATCTAATGCTATTTTAATTTATATCATAATTGCAATTACCATGACTATTGCTAATTTTTTTATAAAAGGAGTTGGTTTTATAAGTTCTTTTGAGATTATAATGGGAGTTTTTTTAATGATTATTTTTGGAATTGGTGAGTTCTTTATGGGGTTAGGTATTTTAAAGTTAAAAGAAAATTTAGGTTCTTTGGCTCAAATTACTGGTATTGCAAAAATTATAAACGGAGCTTTATTGATTAGTGTTATTTTATCTCCAATAGCTTTGTTTTTTGTAGTTCCAATTTTAATTCTTGAAGTTGTTTTTTTACATACTACTTTTAAAAATGCTCAAAACTCTTTAGAAATAAGAACTGAAGAAGCTTATTCTTTATGATGAGTTTAAAATTAAAGTGATTTCTTATAAAAAATCCTTTTCACTTTTAGAAAAATAGGTTGAGTTTTAGCTTCTTTTACTCATGATGATAAGGCTCATTCTTTAAAATTGTAAAACCTCTATAAATTTGTTCTACAATAAAAAGACGAATCATTTGATGTGAAAATGTCATTTTAGATAACGATATTTTTCCTTGTGCTTTTGCATACACAGCATCAGAAAATCCATAAGGCCCTCCAATTACTAAAACCAATTGTTTTATGCCTGCATTCATCTTTTTCTGCAAATATTTAGAAAACTCGATAGACGTAAACTGCTTGCCTTTATCATCTAATAACACCAAAACATCCGTATTTTGTAGCTTACTTAAAATCAATTCGCCTTCTTTTTCTTTTTGCTGAATTTCACTTAGGTTCTTGGCATTTTTTACATCAGGAATTATAGCCAACTCAAACTTTACATAGTGTTTTAAACGCTTTTCGTATTCTTCTATTAGCTTTATCAGATGCTTATGATCTGTTTTTCCTATGGCAAGTAGTTTGATTTTCATGCCTCAAAATTACGAATTATGAATTACGATTTCCTATTTTTACATCAGAATAAATAATTTATGATAACAGAAGCACAATTTCAAAACGAATTAGATCTTATTATAAAAAACGCCATTAGAGAAGATATTGGAGATGGAGACCATACCTCACTTTCTTGTATTCCTAAAGATGCAGAAGGCAAAGCAAAATTGTTGGTAAAAGATGAAGGAATTATTGCAGGAGTTGAATTTGCAAAACAAGTTTTTTCATATGTTGATGCCGATTTAAAAGTTGAAACTTTTATAAATGATGGTGCCAAAGTAAAATATGGTGATGTAGTTTTTCATGTTTCAGGAAAATCGCAATCCATTTTAATGGCAGAACGTTTGGTATTGAATGCCATGCAAAGAATGTCTGCTATTGCTACTAAAACAGCCTTTTTTGCAGATTTATTAAAAGGAACTAAAACCAAAGTGTTAGATACCAGAAAAACAACTCCAGGAATTAGAGCACTAGAAAAATGGGCTGTAAAAATCGGAGGTGGAGAAAACCATAGATTTGCATTGTATGATATGGTTATGATAAAAGACAATCATATTGATTTTGCTGGCGGAATTACAGCTGCAATAACCAAAACTAAAAAATATTTAGCAGCCAAAAATCTTGATATTAAAATAATTGTAGAAGCTAGAAGTTTAGATGAAATTGAAGAAATTTTGTCTAATGATGGTGTTTACAGAATCTTGATTGATAATTTTAATTATGAGGATACTCGAAAAGCAGTAGCTTTAATTGGTGATAAATGTTTAACGGAATCTTCTGGAGGAATCAATGAAGATACGATTCGAAAATATGCAGAATGTGGAGTAGATTTTATTTCATCTGGTGCTTTAACACACTCTGTTTACAATCTGGATTTAAGTTTAAAAGCTATTGATTAATCAATTATGAATCATAAAAAATCACTTAAAATTAATTCACTTTTTGTTATGATTATATTCGTTTTAGTTTCCTGTAAAACTGATATACAAAAAGAGGTAGTTGGTATTTATAGAGGAGAACTTCCTTGTGGAAATTGTACTGCAATAGATAACAAAATGACACTTAATGCAGATAAAACTTTCGTGTTAGAAACAATTTATAAAGGCAAAGCAGATGATAGAGTTTTTAAAACAAAGGGGAACTATTATATCAAAAACGAACAAATAGTTTTAGAAAAACAAAAATCGCCTTTTAAATATTTAATAGGTGACAATTATATAGAATTACTAGATATTGATGGTAATAAAATTGAGAGTGAATTAAATTATAAATTAATAAAACAAGAGTAATTTACACATGCTAGAAAATTATTTTGACGATGAAATTTTTTCTAAAATTGATTTTACAAAATCTAAAATCAATAAAGGTGAGTATGACAATTGTACGTTTGTAAACTGCAACTTTGAAGCTATTCATGCATCAAATATTCAATTTGTAGAATGTGAGTTTTTAGAGTGTAACTTTAGTAATACTATTGTAAAAGATACAGCTTTTAAAGACGTAAGCTTCATCAACTGTAAAATGGTTGGGGTTAAGTTTCATGAATGCGATCCTTTTTTGTTACAATTTTCTTTTAAAGATTGTCAATTAAATTATGCCTCTTTTTATCAATTAAAAATTCCAAATACTTGTTTCGAAAAATGCAATTTAGAAGAAGTAGATTTTGTTGAAACGCAATTGCAAAATGCAAGTTTTACAGATTGTAATTTACAAAACGCCATCTTTGAAAACACAAACTTGGAAAAAGCAGACTTTAGTGAAGCCAATTTTTTTCAGATAGATCCAGATGAAAATTATTTAAAACAAGCAAAGTTTAGTAAAGAAAATATCGAAGGTCTTTTATCAAAACATAAAATTATTATAGTTTAGTAGTCTATGTCAAAAGATATTGAAGATAAATTAGATAAAATACCTATTGTAAATACACTTGTTGATTTAGGAAAGCGTATTAAAGTGCCTGGTTTAGAAGGCATGTCTTTGTACGATGTTTTAGAAATGTATTTTATTGGTATTGTAGAAGGTGCTTTAACAACTAGAGCAAGTGGAATTGCCTACAGTTTCTTTATGGCAATTTTTCCTTTTTTACTATTTATCTTAACCCTTATTCCTTTTGTACCTATAGATGGTGCTCAAGAGGGTTTACTCTCAATTATTAGCGATGTTTTGCCTCCCAAAACTTTTGATGCAGTAGATACTGTAATCATAGATATCATAAAAAATCAATATGGAGGTTTATTGTCATTTGGTTTTATAGGTTCTATTTTTTTAATGACAAATGGAGTAAATGCCATATTTGGAGGGTTTGAGTTTTCATATCACGTAAAAGAAATTAGAAACGTTTTTAGGGCTTATTTTATAGCCATGTTGGTTTCTTTGGTAATTGTAGCGTTTTTACTAACAACAGTAGTTATTATTATATTTTTTGAATTGATTTTGAAAAACTATGTAACTTTAGGTTGGTTAGATGATAATCTAATTTGGATTCAATTGGTTCGTGGTTCCATCTTTTTAGCCATGATATTTACAACTGTTTCTATGTTATATCATTATGGAGTAAAAGAAGGCAAATACTCACGTTTTTTCTCTCCAGGTGCAGTTTTTACTACATTTTTATCAGTATTGTCTTTTTATTTATTTGGCTATTATGTAACAGAATTTGCCAAATACAATGAGCTGTATGGCTCAATAGGAACATTGTTAATTTTAATGTTATTTATTTGGCTAAATGCCATTATCCTTCTTTTAGGCTTCGAATTAAATGCATCTATTTACTCTTTAAGAAAAAGAAATAAAACCAAAGCTACAGCCAAAAAATTATAAGATTTTCACGATATTTGCACTCGCAAAAAACAAGTGTCATTATCATTAAGTTGATGTTTTGAATAATGATAACTAAACATTGATAAAAGATTTATATGAAACCAAGCATCCCAAAAGGAACTAGAGATTTTTCGCCAACAGAAGTAGCAAACAGAACGTATATTATGAATACGATTAAAACTGCTTTTGAAACTTTCGGTTTTCAACCAATAGAAACGCCGAGTTTTGAAAATTCATCTACGTTAATGGGTAAATATGGTGAAGAAGGAGATCGATTAATTTTTAAGATTTTAGAATCTGGAGAATTTTGGGATAAAATACCTTCAAAGTTTTATCAAAACGTTAAAGAAAAGGTGAAGCAAAGTATTTCAGGTAAAGAAGGAAATATAAGTAATGAAATTACACCTTTTATTTCAAAAAAAGCACTTCGTTACGATTTAACTGTTCCTTTTGCAAGATATGTAGTACAACATCAAAACGAAATTACGTTTCCTTTTAAAAGATACCAAGTACAACCAGTTTGGAGAGCGGATAGACCTCAAAAAGGACGTTTTAGAGAGTTTTATCAATGTGATGCAGATGTAGTTGGTAGTCAATCTTTATGGCAAGAAGCAGAATTTATACAATTGTATGATACTGTTTTTACAACATTAGGTTTAGAAAATACAACCATTAAAATCAACAATAGAAAAATACTTTCTGGAATTGCAGAAGTAATTGGTGCACAAGATAAATTGATAGATTTCACTGTTGCTTTAGATAAATTAGATAAAATTGGGCAAGAAAAAGTAGAGGAAGAAATGTTGTTTAAAGGAATTTCTGAAGATGCCATTCAAAAAGTACAACCTTTATTCAATTTTAAAGGCTCAAATTTAGAGAATCTAGAAGCTTTAGAACAGTTGTTAGCTACATCAGAAGAAGGTTTACAAGGTGTAAAAGAATTACGATTTGTTATAAACGCAACAACAGAATTAGGTTTGCAATCTGCAAATTTAGAATTAGATGTAACCTTAGCAAGAGGATTAAATTATTACACAGGTGCAATTTTTGAAGTTGCAGCACCAAAAGGCGTAAAAATGGGTTCTATTGGTGGAGGGGGAAGATATGATGATTTAACAGGAATTTTCGGTATGAAAGATGTTTCTGGAGTAGGAATATCTTTTGGTTTAGATAGAATTTACTTGGTACTAGAAGAATTAGGGTTATTTAAATCTGTAGATCTACCAAAGCCAAAAGTATTGTTTATAAATTTTGGTGATGCTGAAGGTTTATATTGCATGAAAGCCATTTCTGAGTTGAGAAAACATCAAATTAAATCAGAATTATATCCAGATGCTGCTAAGATGAAAAAGCAAATGACATATGCAAACAATCGTGAAATTGAATTTGTGGTGCTTGCAGGTTCTAATGAAGTAGCTCAAGAAGTTTTTACATTAAAAAATATGATTTCTGGAGAACAACAAAAATGTTCATTGCCAGAATTGGTAAAAGCATTAAGCTAAAAATATACTTGTTATCAATAATTATGCTGTTATAATGATTATTGATACAAAAAAGAATAAAATAACTTGTAATCACGTAAATTTGCATAATAATAGTGATTGAAATGTTTGAATTGAGTAGCAAAATGAATGACGAAAGAGTAGAGGAATTAGGAGATAACCATGTAGCAACATCTGCAAAAACTCCATTAAGAACAGATGCTTTTGAAATTTCTGATGAAGAAAAAATAGAAAAAATCCAAGAGAGTGTAAAAGATATTCTGCACACTTTAGGAATGGATTTGGAAGATGACAGTATAAAAGGTACTCCTAAAAGAGTCGCTAAAGCTTTTGTAAATGAAATCTTTATGGGTTTAAACCCAAAAAACAAACCATCAGCATCAACTTTTGATAATAATTACAATTATGGTGAAATGTTGGTAGAAAAAAACATTGTTGTGTATTCTACTTGCGAGCATCATTTATTACCAATTGTTGGTAGAGCACATGTGGCTTATATTTCTGATGGAAAGGTAATTGGTTTATCTAAAATGAATAGAATTGTAGAGTATTTTGCAAAAAGACCTCAAGTGCAAGAGCGTTTAACAATGCAAGTAGTACAAGCAATGCAAGAAGCATTAGGTACAGAAGATGTAGCTTGTGTAATAGATGCAAAGCATTTATGTGTAAATTCTAGAGGAATTAAAGATATAGAAAGCTCTACAGTAACTTCTGAGTTTGGAGGAAAATTTAAAGAAAACGAAACTAGAAAAGAGTTTTTACAATATTTACAAATGGATACACATTTTTAGTATACATTTTAAAACTTATAAAAAAAATCCGTTTAGAATTTTCTAAACGGATTTTTTATTGTTACCAATTTGTAATTGATTATTTATTCACAATAACATATTCTCCTTTTTCAATTAAAGGAATAGCTTGCTTAAACTTCACTACTTTTTCTTCTCCACTCATAACATTTTTAATGGTAACTTTTTCGTTTCTACCAATTTTTGGTTGCTCTCTCACTACAGTTTCAACTGGTTCTGTAGATTGTTGACGCGAATTTTGAATAGCTTGTTCAGTTGTGTTTTGTACATCAGCTTTGCTGGTGTTTAAATTTTGTCTTTTTTGTTGACGTGCTTCAGAAATTTGATCTCTATCTTGTGCAGGTAATTCACCTTTAAATAAGAACGATAATACCTCTCTATTAATTTCGTCTACAGTTCTTTTAAACAATTCAAAAGCTTCGAATTTATAGATTAATAAAGGATCTTTTTGTTCATAAGATGCATTCTGTACAGACTGCTTTAAATCATCCATTTTACGTAAATGATCTTTCCAGTTTTCATCAATAATTGCAAGTGTAATATTTTTCTCGAAGTCTGTTACTAAACTTTTACCCTCAGTTTCGTAAGCTTCTTTTAAGTTTGTAACAACCTGTAAAGATTTAATTCCGTCTGTAAAAGGTACTACAATACGTTCGTATCTATCACCTTCATTTTCGAAAACATCTTTAATTACAGGAAAAGCTAAAACAGCATTTCTCTCAATTTTTTCTTTGTAATGTTTTGTTACAATATCATACAATTGTTCTGTAATTTCTTTTTCTGATAATTTGTTGAACTTATCTTCAGAAATAGGAGAGGTCATAGAAGAAAAACGAATCAATTCAAACTCGAAATTCTGAAAATCTTTAACTCCTTTGTTTTTCTGAACGATTGCTTCACAAGTATCATAAATCATATTTGCAATATCTACTTGCAAACGTTTACCATCTAAAGCATTTCTTCTTCTTTTATAAACAAACTCACGTTGAGCGTTCATAATATCATCATACTCTAACAAACGCTTACGAATACCAAAGTTGTTTTCTTCAACTTTTTTCTGTGCTCTTTCAATAGATTTAGAAATCATAGAATGTTGAATTACTTCACCTTCTTTAAGGCCCATTCTATCCATCATTTTTGCAATTCTATCAGAACCAAATAAACGCATTAAGTTGTCATCTAAAGCCACATAGAACTGAGAAGAACCAACATCTCCTTGTCTTCCTGCACGTCCTCTAAGCTGTCTGTCAACACGTCTAGAATCATGTCTTTCTGTACCAATAATTGCTAAACCACCAGCTTCTTTTACTTCTGGAGATAGTTTAATATCTGTTCCACGACCAGCCATGTTTGTTGCAATAGTTACAACACCTGGTTTACCAGCTTCAGCAACAACATCAGCTTCTCGTTTGTGTAATTTTGCGTTTAGAATATTATGAGGA
>CAXBAC010000094.1:0-8487 GCA_963973485.1 uncultured Polaribacter sp.
AGAGAATACAAGAAGATACAGGAGAAATAACAGATAATGGAGATCCTATTACAAGAAGATTTCCTATCAATTTATCAACTGCAGAAAGGCTAGGTTTCGAATTTACACTTAATTACAAACCATTTAAAGCATGGAATATTAACAGTGATTTTAATTTATATAGAGTTACTAGTGATGGAGATTACACCAACCCAAACACTAACGTAACACAAAGTTTTGATTTTGAAAACACTTCATATTTCATCAGATTAAATCAAAAAATAACCTTACCAGGTAAAACTGATTTACAAATTAATACAAATTATAGAGGTCCATCACAAAACGCTCAAACTAAAAGTAAAGGTGTATTTAGCATGAACATTGCTGCTAGTAAAGATTTGTTTGATGAAAAAGCTTCTTTAAGTGTAAACTTCAGTGATATTTTTAATAGTAGAATAAGTAGAAGAACTACTAATATTCCAGGCTTTTTAGATCAATATTCAGAATTTCAATGGAGAGAACCACAATTTAGAGTGAGTTTGGTTTATCGCTTTAATCAAAAGAAAAAGAAATTTAGACAACAAAGAGAAGATTATGGTGGAGAGGATTTTGAAGGATAAAAACAATACACAGCAAATCAAAAAAAACTCGTTCATATTAAATTGAACGAGTTTTTTTATTGCAAACATATATGTTGTATTCGTTTTTTAAGTTAACTTTCTAATTAAATAATAGTTATTTTAAATAAATTTAAGTTTAAAAAAAATCGATATTTTCATACACAAAAAAACTCGTTCAGAATGTGAACGAGTTTTTAAAAATATTTTATTAAATAAAACTACTTACCTTCAGCAGCTTTTTTAGCTTCTCTTTTCAATTTCATATTTTCCCAAATAGTTCCTCCAATCCAATAAGGAACAACAAATGTTAATAAGAAAATTAACAACCAGAAACCAGCTGTAAAAATAAACATGAATAGAACTAAACCTGAAAATTCTGAAAAATCTAACATTATTGGTATTTATAAAATTAATCTTTGCAAAAATAATAGATTTTTTTAAAATTACATAATTAATAGTAATGTTTTTAAATTGATTTCAGAGATAATAGTTTACTTTATATTGTTTGATATTTTGTAAATTTGTGCATACTTTATATTAAAATTTTATTGACTAATGAGCGAATACAGAGTTGAGAAAGACACAATGGGTAATGTAAATGTACCTGCAGATAAATATTGGGGAGCGCAAACAGAACGTTCTAGAAATAACTTTAAAATTGGTGCACCTGCTTCTATGCCTTTAGAAGTGGTTTACGGTTTTGCATACCTTAAAAAAGCAGCTGCCTATACCAATTGTGAATTAGGAGTGTTAACAGAAGAAAAAAGGAATTTAATTGCACAAGTTTGTGATGAAATTTTAGAAGGTAAGCATGATAACCAATTTCCATTGGTAATTTGGCAAACAGGTTCTGGTACACAATCTAACATGAATGTGAACGAAGTAATTGCAAATAGAGCTCATGAAATAGCTGGTAAAAAAATTGGTGAAGGTGATAAAACTATTCAACCAAATGATGATGTAAATAAATCACAATCTTCAAACGATACATTCCCAACAGGAATGCATATTGCAGCTTATAAAAAAATTGTAGAAACTACAATTCCTGGAGTTGAACAATTAAGAGATACTTTAAAAACAAAGGCAGAAGCTTTTCAAGACGTTGTAAAGATTGGAAGAACTCATTTAATGGATGCTACTCCACTTACGCTTGGCCAAGAATTTTCTGGTTATGTTGCACAATTAAACTTTGGTATTAAAGCTTTAAAAAACACCTTAGAACACTTAAGCCAGTTAGCTTTAGGAGGTACTGCAGTAGGTACAGGTTTAAATACTCCTAAAGGATATGATGTCTTAGTGGCTAAATACATTGCAGAATTTACAGAGCTACCATTCATTACAGCAGAAAATAAGTTCGAGGCTTTAGCTGCACATGATGCTTTAGTGGAAACTCATGGAGCATTAAAACAAATTGCTGTATCTTTAAATAAAATTGGAAATGATATTAGGTTATTAGCTTCTGGACCAAGATCTGGAATTGGAGAGCTTATCATACCAGCAAACGAACCAGGTTCATCTATTATGCCAGGTAAAGTAAATCCAACGCAATGCGAAGCTTTAACCATGGTTTGTGCACAAGTTATGGGTAATGATGTTGCTGTAACTATTGGTGGTACACAAGGTCATTATGAGCTAAACGTTTTTAAACCAATGATGGCAGCAAACGTTTTACAATCTGCACAACTTATTGGAGATGCTTGCGTTTCTTTTGATGAAAATTGTGCTGCTGGTATTGAGCCAAATCATACAAGAATTAAAGAATTAGTAAACAACTCTTTAATGTTAGTAACAGCTTTAAATACAAAAATAGGGTATTATAAGGCAGCAGAAATAGCAAATACTGCTCACGAAAACGGAACAACTTTAAAAGAAGAAGCTGTTCGTTTAGGATATGTAACTCCAGAAGAATATGATGCTTGGGTTAAGCCAGAGAATATGACAGGTAGTTTAAAGTAAAAAACATTGTAACATAAATTATTTTATATGAAAAAATTACTTTTTTTATTAGTAATTGTATTTTTTATAACTTCTTGTTCTGAAGATAATACACCAGAAATAGTACCTATTGATAATAGTTTTAATGCTAACATATCTGGAACAATTAAATATACTAATGATTCAGAAGCCAGTAAAAATAATATTAATATAAGAGAATGGGTTTTAAACGAAGACAGTAAGGTAGAAGTTAAAATTTCTAAAAATTTAACCAGCAACCCCTATAATATTAAGTTAACAATAAATGTTGATGAAAATAATCCTGAAGCACCTGTTTTAAATTTCATTTCTGATTTTGATCGTAAAATTATAGCTGGAGATAGATTTAGATTAATAACTAGCATTATTTTACATGGAAGTGCCTCTTTTATTCCAGGAACAACTGGTGGACAAATTTTATATAATAACACTTTAAGTCCTTATGGATTTGGTTTTGGCTCAGAATTGGAAATTAATATTGCAAGTACAGGAAATACTATATTAAACGATAGTGCTCAATACATTATACTTTCAGGTACATTTGTTTTTGATAACAACAATGGTTCTGGTATTGAAATTGGAACTTTTGAAATTTACATTGATGGGAATAATATTATTGATACATCAATTTTTTAAACTAAAATAATAAGTCGTTAAATGAATAATCACACAGAATATATGAACGAAGCTGTGAAAGCAGCTTTAAAAGGAATGAATAATGACGAAGGTGGTCCTTTTGGCTGTATAGTAGTAAAGATGGAGAAATTGTTGGTAGGGGAAACAATAAAGTAACTTCAACAAACGACCCAACAGCTCATGCAGAAGTAACTGCAATTAGAGAAGCTTGTAAAAATTTAGAATCTTTTCAATTAGATGGATGTATTATTTACACTTCTTGCGAACCTTGCCCAATGTGTTTAGGGGCAATTTATTGGGCTAGGCCAGATAAAGTATTTTATGGAAGTAATCAAACAGATGCAGCTGCAATTGGTTTTGATGACGAGTTTATTTATAAAGAAATTCCTTTACCTTATGAAAAAAGAAGTATTCCTTTTGAACAAGTTGGTAGAGAAATAGCCTTAGAACCTTTCCAAAAATGGAGTGAAAAGCAAGATAAAATTGAGTACTAAAATTTTTTTTAAATAATTAAAATTACAATCAATAATCTACAGGTATCAAAACAATAAAAGGGCTTTTTAAAAAGTCCTTTTATTGTTTAATCAAATTTAAAGTAAGTTTGTTAAAACGAATAAATAATAATATTGATGCAGTTGTAAGTCCAGCAAGTAACCCTAACCAAATACCAAAACTACCATACATCTCCTCTTTTCCTAAATAATAAGAAACAGGAAAACCAACACACCAATAAGAAATAAAAGTTAAAATCGTTGGAACTTTTACATCTTGTAAACCTCTTAAAGCACCAAGTACAACCACTTGAATACTATCAGATATTTGAAAGAATGCTGCAGCCAATAATAATTTAGAAGCTATTTCTATAACCTCCATATTATCTTTATAATTAGTAGCATCGTCTAAATCCATGTAAATATTTGGTAAACTTTTATGAAAAACAAAAAATACAATCGCAAAAAATAACGCAAACAAGGTTCCTAACAAGAATAAGGAAAAAGCAATTCTACGTAATTCTTTAAAATTTTGTAGCCCTTTTTGATTTCCAACTCTAATCATAGAAGCTACACTTAAACCCATAGCAACCATAAAAGTCATAGAAGATAAGTTTAATGCTATTTGATTTGCAGCTTGAGGATTTTTACCTAATAAACCACTCAACCAAATAGCTGCTGTAAAAATGGCAACTTCAAAAAACATTTGCATAGCACTTAATGAACCAAGATTTATTATTCTTTTTATCATTAAAGTGTCTAAAACAAAGAATTTAATATTTTTTACGATTTGTGCTGATCTTTTTCTGTAACGCAATAAACTCCATAAATAAATTACCATAATTACTCTTGATATCAAAGTACCATAAGCTGCTCCAACTATTCCCATTTCTGGAAAACCTAACTTTCCAAAGATTAACAAATAGTTTAAAACAACATTTACAATATTGGCTAATAATGTTGCATACATTGGGTATTTAGTCATAGACATACCATCACTAAATTGTTTTATCGCTTGAAAAATAATTAATGGGATTAAAGAAAACGCCACTAAATCTAAGTACGGAATTGCCAAAGCAACCACTTCTTCTGGTTGCTGCATTAAAAACATCAAGGGTTTTGAGAAAAAGACTAATAAAAACAGAAGTATACCTAATGTTGTGCATAAAAATAATCCGTTTTTATAAGCTGCTCTTGCTTGTTGTAAATTATTAGAAGAATCTGCCTCTGCAATTAAAGGAGTAATTGCAGTTGAAAAGCCAATACCAATAGACATTGCAATAAACATAAAACTGTTCCCTAAAGAAACAGCAGCCAATTCAGCTGTACCCAATTGACCAACCATTATATTGTCTATAAATGCCACAAATGTGTGTCCTAGCATACCTAAAATTACAGGTGCTGCTAGTTTCCAATTGTATTTAAATTCTGATGTATATTGCTTAAGGTACACTTGAAAAATATAATTTTTAATTGATGCGAAGATACAGATTACACCTACATAATTTTAAGGATAACTTCACAGTTTTTAAATAACTTTATCAGTTTAATTTATTACTTTTGAAAATATATAAGATAATAAAATGGCACAAATAACATTAGGAGGAAATCCAATAAATACAATAGGTAGCTTACCAAAAGTTGGTGAAAAAGCTTTAGACTTTAAATTAAAAAATACTGATTTATCTCACAAAACACTTTCAGATTACAAAGGAAAAAACTTAATTCTTAATATTTTTCCAAGTGTAGATACTGGTGTTTGTGCAAAATCTGTTAGAGAATTTAATGAAAAAGCTGCTAGTCTAGACAATACTGTTGTATTATGCATTTCTAAAGATTTGCCTTTTGCTCAGGCACGTTTTTGTGGCGCAGAGGGTATTGATAATGTAGAGATGTTATCTGACTTTGAAACAGGATCTTTTGGTAAAGATTATCAAGTAACTATTGCAGATAGTGCTTTCGAAAACTTACATTCTAGAGCAATTGTTGTTATAGATAAAAACGGTAAAATTACATACACAGAGCAAGTTTCTGAAGTTGGTGAAGAACCAAATTATGAAGCAGCCTTAAAAGCTATTTAATAATGAAAAATCCTAAAGACGGTTTTTTAAAAGGACGAATTAGGAGTTTAAGGTTTGCTTTTAAAGGGTTATGGATTTTAGTAACTACTGAAGACTCTATTAAAGCACAACTTTTTTTTGCGCTTATAGCAACTATTTTAGGTTTTTATTTTGATATTTCTGCAATGGAATGGGCTGTGCAGTTTCTTGCTATAGGATTAGTTTTAGTTGCTGAAGCAGCCAATTCTGCCATAGAAGAAGTAGCAGATTTTATTCATCCAGAGTTTCATGTAAAAATAGGTCTAATAAAAGATATTGCTGCTGGTGCACCTACATTTGCTGCTTTAATTTCGTTAGTGATTGCTGCAATTATATATGTACCTAAAATTGCTTTATTATTTTAAGCAAATATGTATATTTACCCTTTAAAAATTTTAATTTTTAATGAGTAAAACAAAATCAACCAGCAAAAAATCAGCAACGTCTACTAAAGAAAAAGTAGCTTTTTTTTCATTCCTTAAGAATAGACAAACTCAAAATATTTTTGGAATATTTTTGGTGTTGTTTGCTATATTTTTAGGTATTGGTTTTATTTCTTTTTTTTTCAATTGGCAAGATGACCAAAGTACACTTCATCATTTTACAGATAAAACAGTAAAAAGCAATAATTTATTAGGAAAAATTGGTGCTAACTTAAGTCACTTTTTTATTTACAGAGGTTTTGGTTTAGCTGCTTTTATAATTGTATATCAAACCTTAATTACAGGGGTTTATGTCTTAATTAAAAAAAAGTTTGCCAGAATTATAATATCTTGGAATTGGGGCTTGCTATCAATGCTTTGGATTTCGGTTAGCTTAGGTTTTTTACATCAAAAATATGCACTATTATCTGGTGTTATTGGTTTTGAAATTAATAAATATTTACAAACTTTTCTTGGCAAAACAGGATTAGCAATCTGCTTGTTATTCCTTTTCTTTACTTACATCATTATTCGTTATAAGGTTACTATTGATTCTTTTATTGATAAAATAAAAATCCAAAGAGAAGAAAGAAAACAAAAAGCTTTAGAAGATGAAAATACTTCAAGTAAAATTGAACCTACTACTCCACTTACTAAAAAGGAAGTAAATATTACTGAAGAAAAACCAATAAAATCTGAATTTGAGTTGTCTTTAGAAAATTTAAAGCCAACCATATCAAAACACTCTGATGTAAAAAGTGATAAAGAAGAAATTTCTTTAAAAGTAGATGCAACACCAGAGTTAAAAGTAGAAGAAACTGTAGATGATAAAAATGATGTAGCAATTGATGTTGAAATTTCTGAGGAAGAAGAACATTCAACTGAAAATTTATCAGATAAAATATTAAAAGATTTTGGGGAGTTCGATCCTACTTTAGAGTTATCTAAATTTCGTTTCCCAACCTTTAATTTGCTTAAACAATATAATGAAAGTATTTCTATAGATCCAGAAGAATTAGAGGCTAACAAAAATAAAATTGTAGAAACATTAAAAAACTACAAAATTGGTATTGCAGAAATAAAAGCCACTGTTGGACCAACAATTACTTTGTATGAAATTGTACCAGAAGCAGGAATTCGTATTTCTAAAATAAAAAATTTAGAGGATGATATTGCATTATCTTTATCTGCACTAGGAATTAGAATTATAGCTCCAATTCCAGGTAAAGGAACTATAGGTATAGAAGTTCCAAACAAAAAATCAACTATAGTTTCAATGCATTCAGCAATCTCATCAAAAAGATTTCAAGAATCACAAATGGAGCTTCCTATAGCTTTAGGAAAAACCATTTCTAATGAAACCTTTGTAGTAGATTTAGCCAAAATGCCTCATTTATTAATGGCAGGTGCTACAGGTCAAGGAAAGTCTGTTGGATTAAATGCTGTATTAACATCTTTACTCTATAGGAAACATCCAGCAGAAGTAAAGTTTGTTTTGGTAGATCCAAAAAAAGTAGAACTTACGTTATTCAATAAAATTGAACGTCATTATTTAGCCAAATTACCAGATTCTGAAGAGGCTATAATTACAGATACCACAAAAGTGGTACACACGTTAAATTCTTTATGTATTGAAATGGACAATCGTTACGATTTATTAAAGTCGGCTATGGTTCGTAATATTAAAGAATACAATCAGAAGTTTAAAAAACGTAAATTAAACCCAAATGATGGGCATCAATTTTTACCATACATAGTTTTAGTAATTGATGAATTTGCAGATTTAATTATGACAGCTGGTAAAGAAGTGGAAACTCCTATTGCACGTTTAGCTCAATTGGCTAGAGCTATTGGAATTCACCTAATTGTAGCTACTCAAAGGCCTTCTGTAAACGTAATTACAGGTATCATTAAAGCAAATTTCCCTGCAAGAATTGCATTTAGAGTAACCTCTAAAATAGATTCAAGAACCATTTTAGATGCAGGTGGAGCAGATCAATTAATTGGTAGAGGAGATTTATTGTATACCAATGGAAATTCTATAACCAGAATTCAATGTGCGTTTGTAGATACACCAGAAGTAGAAAAAATAACAGACTTTATTGGTTCTCAAAAAGCATATTCAGAAGCACATTTACTGCCAGAATTTGTAGATGATGAAAATGGCACAAGTATTGATGTTGATATAGCAGACAGAGACAAATTGTTTAAAGAAGCAGCAGAAATTATTGTTACAGCACAACAAGGCTCTGCATCTTTACTACAA
>CAXBAC010000095.1:0-8433 GCA_963973485.1 uncultured Polaribacter sp.
TCAACTCTAATTCAATACCATTATACACCTTTAGAATGGTATAATCTCCCAATTTTTTTTCTACAGTAGTTTGCCCATAAGTAAATAGTGTAAGCAAGAATACTGGAATTAAAAATATTTTTTTCATGATTGTAAATTTGAGTGATTTTATTCTAAAATACAACTCTATAAAGTTTTTTTTAAAGATTTATTGTTATAAAAATTTATTTTTAATCTTCAATTAAATTAAAATCTAAATGTTTGCGCTCTAAATCTGTCTTTTTTACTTGTACTTTTACGTCATCACCTAATTGATACATGTGCTTTGTAGATTGTCCAACAATGGCATATTGTTCTTCCTCAAAAATATAATAATCGCTTTTTATATCTCTAATTCTAACCATTCCTTCACACTTATTTGTAGTAATTTCTACATAAATACCCCATTCTGTAACCCCTGTAATTACACCATCAAAAACTTCATCTTTATGATCTTGCATGTATTTTACTTGCATGTATTTTATTGATGAACGTTCTGCTTTAGAAGCTAATTCTTCTCTTTTAGAAGAATGTTTACATTTTTCTTCATAAGGATCTGCTTTTGGGCTTTCTCCTCCATCTAAATAGTGTTGGAGTAATCTATGTGTCATTACATCTGGATAACGTCTTATAGGTGATGTAAAATGGCTATAATAATCAAAAGCCAAACCATAATGACCAATATTTTGAGTGGTATACACTGCTTTGCTCATAGATCTAATAGCTAAAGTCTCAATCATGTTAGATTCTGCTTTACCTTGTACATCATTTAATAACTGATTTAAAGATTCTGATGTAGAAGCTACAGTATCTGTATTTATTTTATAGCCAAACTTGTTAATTATATTTTGTAAAGAAGCTAATTTTTCAATGTCTGGCTCATCGTGAACTCTGTAAATAAACGTTTTATTTGATGGTTTTCCTTTTTTGCTACCAATAAATTCAGCTACTTTTCTATTGGCTAATAACATAAATTCTTCAATTAATTTATTAGCATCTTTAGAAGTTTTAAAGAAAACACCTACAGGATTTGCTTCTTCATCTAAATTAAACTTCACCTCTACTCTATCAAAAGAAATGGCACCTTGTTGCATTCTTTTTTTACGCAAAATTTTAGCTAACTTATCTAACTGTAAAGTTGCTTCTACAATTGCTGGTGATACAGTATATTCTTTATCTATAATTGAAGTTTCTAATGGCATTGTATAAGACTGAATGTCATCAGATAATTTTACATTTTCTATAATAGATTGTGCTTCTTCATAAGCAAAACGTTGATCTGAATAGGTAACTGTTCTACCAAACCACTCTCCTACTATTTGTGCTTTTTCATTAATTTCAAATACTGCAGAAAAGGTTAATTTTTCTTCATTTGGTCTTAAAGAACAAACACCATTACTCAACATTTCTGGTAGCATTGGCACTACTCTATCCATTAAATAAACAGATGTTGCTCTGTCGTAAGCTTCGTCATCTAAAATAGTTTTTGGCTGTAAATAATGAGATACATCTGCAATGTGAATTCCGACTTCAAAATTGCCATTTTCTAGTTTTTTGAATGATAATGCATCATCAAAATCTTTTGCATCTTTAGGGTCTATGGTAAAGGTTAAATCGCCTCTCATATCTCTACGTTTGGCAATTTCTTCTTTAGTAATTTCTATAGGTAATTCTTGCGCTTCTTTTTCTACTTCTGGTTCAAATTCATAAGGTAAATCGTATTCTAATAAAATAGAATGCATTTCTGTATTATGATCTCCAGGTTTTCCTAAAACTGTGGTAATTTTTCCAAACGGATTTTTAGATTTTTCTGGCCAATCAGAAATAGTTGCTTGTACTTTATCTCCATGCTCTGCACCATTCATTTTGTTTTGTGATATAAATATATCTGCATACATTTTATGATTATCACAAATTACAAAACCAAAGTTTTTATTTTTTTGTAAAACTCCTACAAACTCAGTTTTTGCACGTTCTATAACTTCTACAACATCTGCTTCTAATTTATGGCTTCTTTTACGTTTATACACATAGGCTCTCACCACATCTCCATGTAATCCTTTACCTAGATTGATGTTGGGTATAAAAATATCGTTTTCATAATCATCAGAAATAAAATATCCATTTCCATTTGAAGTAATATCTAAAGTTCCTAGAGAGTATTTACGATCTTCATTTATTTGAAATTTACCTCTGTCTACTTCTTTAATTTTTTTGTTTGCAGTAAGTTCTGCTAATTTTTTTAAAATTTGAGTTTTTCCATCTGTATCAGAAATTCCCATTTTACCAGCAATTTGCTTGTAATTATAGTATTTACTACTATCTTCATTTAAAATTTTAAAGATATTTCTAGTTAAATCTTTAATAATTTTACCTTTCTTTTTATAATTTTTTTTCTTTTTTGTCATTAATTATTTTTCTTGTTTTATTACTACTAAAATACTACTATTTTCAAATTATTGAAGTTAAGAAACTATTATAATTGTATTTCGTACTTTGGAGTTTTCTTAATTGTTTATATATGGCTAACATCATCTTAGAAAATGATGAAAATTCTTGGTTTCTAATTGCAAATCCTACTGCTGGAAATAAACACTTTTCTCAACAATGGAAAGAAATTGAGTGTTATTTAAAGCAATATAATATTGCTTATTCTTATGCATTTACAGCATTTCTAAACATGAAATTGAATTGGTACATACAGCGATTCAAAAAGGATATAGAAAATTTATTTCTGTTGGTGGAGATGGAACACTACATCATGTAGTAAATGGAATAATGCTGCAAACATACGTAAAAACTTCTAATATAACTATTGGTGTTATTCCTTTAGGAACTGGAAACGATTGGATTAAAACCTACAACATACCCAATCACCTTAAAAAAGCGATAGAAATTATAAGCAAACAGCAAACTATTTTACAAGATATAGGAAAACTACAAACAAAAAATACTGTTTGTTATTTTAATAATGTTGCTGGTTTAGGTTATGATGGATACATTGTTAACAAACTAAAATATTTAAAAAAATTTGGAGCTAGTGGCTATTTATTAGCAGGTATAGCTGGATTAATCAGCTATAAAAAGAATGTTTTTAAAATTATTTTTGATGATAAAATTATAGAAACCAATTGTTTAATGACGATAGTTGGTATTTGTAAATTTTCTGGTGGTGGTATGCAGTTTACAAAAGATGTAAATCCAAATGACGGTTTATTTGATATTACTATAGCTAAAAACTTAACTTTTTTAGATTTAATTTTAAATCTACCTAAATTATACACTGGAAACATCGTGAATCATAAAAAGGTTGATACTTATAAAACCAAAGAAATAACAGTATTACCAACAGATGCTTCACCTTTTATTCAGGCAGATGGAGAGTTAATAGATACAGGAAAACTACACATTCAAATGGTAGAAAAAGCCATACATTTCGTAGTAAATTGTTAAAAAGTTAAAAAAATCTTAAAATTTCTGTAACGTTTCTCAAATTTTTGCGTCTTTATATATGAAGGTCAACTTATTAGGATGAAAAATCTACGTAAAATTATTGCTTTATTCTCTTTTATTTTTCTTGCAGGAATCTTAATTACTGTAAAAATTGTAAATACTTCGTTGAATAAAGTAGAAACGCCTAGTGAAACTGTTGAAGTTCAAAAAGACACTATCTATTTATTAAAAGCAGAACAAAAAACAGTTTAAATCAAAATAGATTTTTGCTTTCATTTTTTTTGAATTGATTTTTTGTTACTTATTAACATTATATACTATTATAATTTTTCTTTTATAAATTTTTTAAAAAAAATGATGTTTATAATAGTATGTGAATAGCTACTATAAAATTTTTAAAAATAATTTTAGAATATCACTTATTAAAAACTATTGACATTTTATGAGCTCTTTAATGCGTTTAAAATCAAATTAAAAGTTGAGTTATTAACAAAACTTATAAACATCTATTTACAGAGTTTAACTCATAACTAAAATTCCATTTCATGTAAACTAAATGTAAATTTTATGTTGATAAACTTTTATCAAAAAAGAATAATAAAAGTTGCATATGTGAATACATAGCGTGTATTGAAATAAATTTTAAATACACCAAAAAAACTTTCGAGTTTTTAATGATAAGTTCTTAACATTCCCTTAATATACCTAAACACTTTAGAAATAACGAGTTATTAAAAATTGATAAATTTTAAATGTTTATAACTGTTGATAACCATTAAATTCTATATTTTTGTACCATACAACTTAATTAAAATCAACAAATTATGACAATTGCAATTGGTAATGATCATGCAGGTACAGAATACAAGTTCGAAATTATAAAACAATTAGAAGAAAATGGGGATACAGTTTTAAATTTTGGAACAGATACAAATGATTCTATGGATTATCCTGATGCTATTCACCCAACTGCAGAAGCTGTTGAAACTGGCAAAGCCAATTTAGGTATTATTTTATGTGGTTCTGGTAATGGAGCACAAATGACAGCAAATAAACATCAAGGTATTAGAGCTGCTTTATGTTGGAATAACGAATTAGTTGCTTTAACAAGACAACACAATAATGCAAATGTTTTAACCATTCCTGCACGTTTTGTATCTCTACAACAAGCACAAGGTTTTGTAGATATCTTTTTAAATACAGCATTTGAAGGTGGTAGACACGCAAATAGAGTTGATAAAATTTCTTGTATTGGCTAATGAACTTTATCACTAAAACTTTCCAAGAATTAACTACCACAGAATTATATCAAATTTTACAACTAAGAGCTGAAGTTTTTGTTGTAGAACAAGATTGTGTGTATCAAGACATAGATTTTAAAGATCAAAAAGCATTACATGTTTTAGGTTTTAAAAAAGATAAGCTTGTGGCATACACACGTATTTTTAAACCAGGTGATTATTTTAAAAATGCAAGTATTGGTAGAGTAGTGGTTCAAGAAAATGAACGAAAATTTGGTTATGGTCATCAAGTAATGATAGCATCAGTAAATGCTATTAAAAATTATTTTAATGTTGATGCAATTACCATTTCTGCTCAAAAATATTTAAAGAAATTCTACGAAACTCATCAATTTAAACAAGTAGGAGAGGAGTACTTAGAAGATGGAATTCCTCATATTAGAATGGATAAAACAAGTTAAAAATTTACCCTAAAACTCAAATTAGGCGTAAATGGTAATGATAAATTATTAATTCTTTTTGCTTTATTAGCATCGTTTTCATCAACTATATAATACGAATCTATTATATTTTTTCTATCTGTTAAATTGGTAAATCCTAAACGAATGGTAGCTTTAACAGCTTCATTAAAATTGAATTTATAACTACCAGAAACATCAATTCTAAAAAAATTAGATATTCTTTCTGAGTTTGGGTTTTGGTAATTTACAATTCTTCTATTCCCGTTTTGTATGGTTTCATTACCTTCAACAGGAATGGTAAATGGTTTACCAGTTCTAAACAAACTTCCAAAAGAGAGTTCTAGATTATTTGTAATATCATAATTAAAAGCCGCACTTAACGAGTGTGTAATGTCTAAAGAATTTGGAAACGTTTCTGGAGAAAAAATAGCAAAGGTGTAGTTGTTTTCTGCGAACGTATAACTTAACCAAGTACTAACATTTTCAAACTGCTTGTTAATTAAAAATTCTACTCCCTTTATTTCGTAATTTCCAATAGAATTAAAGGTTTGAATGTTGTTGTAAAATCCTTGGTTGGCAGCAGTAATTCCGTCTACTTTTTTATAAAAACCTGTAAGATCAATATGAAGTTTATTTTTATCATAAGCTACTCCAAAAGAGGCTTGTTTACTTTTTACAATAGGTGTATTATTATCATCAGAAAGAATCCATCTTCTCTTTTCAATACCTAAAAAATTGTCTTCAAAATCTATGGTTTGAGTGGTAGTTTGGTTTTTAAATTCACCCTCTAACTTTAAAGAAAATGCTTCATTTAATTGTTGTCTAATATTTATTCTGGGTTCAAACAAAAACTTTTGAAATTTATGAAAGTAGTTTGCTCTAAAACCAACGCGTGTAAAAAAGTTGTTTTTTTGATAGGTTAATTCAGAAAATACAGCACTTTTTAAAAGTACTTTTTTTTCTGTAGTAGAAAATGTAGGCGCATTTACAGTGGTGGTATTTCTAACGCCAATTTCATTAAAAACCAAACCGTTGTTAAGTTGTAAATATTTAGAAAAATCATATTGCGTTAAAAAGTTAATTTGAGTTTCTAACACGTTATTTAAGTTGGTTTGAAACTGATCTGTATCTTTATTATAATCTGAAGAGCTGATGTTATAATCTGATACAAATGCAGTTAAAGAAGTAGAAAATTTTGCATTCCAATCTGCATTCCAACTAATTTTTGCACCCAAATTATCTTGCTGTAAATTACTATTTTCTTCTACAGTTGTGTTGTTTGTAGTATAGGTTTCTTTGTAATTTAAATCATTTTTAATACCTATAAAATTTATTCTAATGCTATGATTATAACTTATATCATACAATAGTTTTAAAGAATAATCGTAAAAATAAAAATCAGTTTCTTTAGAGTTTACAGTATTTGAAGCCACAGAATTGTCTTGAAAACTTCTAGTTAAATAATTATTATAAGTAGAAGTATTTAAAAAATCTGTAAAAGATCTTCTTGCAGAAACATGTAATTCTAAATTTTCTTGTATTGGAATGTGCACAAAGGCATCTGAACTCAATAAATTAAACCCTGCACCACCAGAAAATGTATTGGTAATTTTATCTGAAGTTTCCATATTTATAGTTGATGAAACCCCATCAGAAAAAGCACTACTTGTACCGTTTTTAATTACTGTAACCTTATTGGTTAAATACGGATTATAAGCAGAAATTAAACCAAAGAAATGACCTGTATGATACATTTTTATACCATCCCAAAGCATTAAATTTTGATCTTGTGTACCACCTCTAACATTTATATTTGATATACTTTCATTAACACTTTCTACACCTGGTAAAACTGTAATTGTTTTCAAAATATCTGGAGCAATTAAACCAGGTAAAATCCCGAACTTTTCTGTGTTTAAAACAGTACTTCCATCTACACTTTTTTGCAAACCAGATGTTAAAAAGTTTGGTATGCTAATAGCTGCTAGTTCTTCTGTTTCTTCTTCTAAAAATATTTGGACACAATCTTTAATAAATAACTCCTTAGCAGAGAATTGTTGAGTTTTAAAACTAATGTAAGAGATGGTAATTTTTGCATTTACAGGAACATTTTCTAGATTAAAATTTCCTGCGATATCTGTTGTTGTTCCGAAATCAAATCCGTTTACTTTTACTGTAGCTAAAAGTAGTGGTTCTTGTGAATTTGCATTTAAAACTGTACCACAAATAGGAATGGTTTTATTTAAAAAAGAAACAGTTACATACCTATTGTCTAAGGTTTTAAATTGTAAAAATGTATGCTGATTTAAGTATGATAAAAGTGCATCAATAGAAATACCTTTTTTAGGTTTTTTTAAAAATACACCATCAATATCTTTGTCTGAATAAGAAAACTTGATGTCGTAGCTTTTCTCTAAAGTTAAAAGTAGTGCTGAAAGTGCAACTTCTTTAGGTGCATCTTGAGCAGATATCACCTGAATAGATAGCAATACACTTGTTAATAAGTATAGAAATTTACTCTTCATAATTATAAACCACTATTTTATTTCCATCAATTTTATAAGACAATTGTAAGGGTATAGTAATCGATTGCATTGCAATATTAATATCTGTGTGTGTAAAACCACCAGAATAAAGTTGCTCTAAATTAATGTTTGTTGTTTCTATAGTGTAATTAAACTGATTTTCTATTTCTGCTAAAACAAATTTTAAAGCGGTACTTTTAAAATTAGATTCGTTTTGCAACCAAGTGTTTTCGGTAACATTAAAGGTATTATTTGCATCAATCTTACCATTTACCACTTTAAAAAGTGATCCTTTAGGTAATTTCACTAAGGTATCTTTATAAGTTACGCTTACCAATCCTTCATAGGTTTTTACCTCAAAATAATGCTCTCTTTCTTTAACGTTAAATTGTGTTCCTAACACTGTTACAGCACCTATAGCTGTATTTACAGTAAATTTTTTACCTTTTTTTACTTTAAAATAAGCTTCACCATCCAAATCTAAGTTTCTGTCTTTTTCCCATTCATTTTTAGCATAAGAAATGTTAGAGTTTGCATTTAAGATTACTTCAGAATTATCTGGTAATTCAAATGTTTTGGTTTCTGCTAAACTAGTTTTAAAACTTGTTTCGTTATTAAATAGTAAAAAATAAGAAGTTGTGAATAGTATCACTATTGCTGCTGCATATTTATACAACTGTTTAAAGTTAAACTTAACTACTTTTCCTTTTTTAGCGGTGGTTGCTTTTATATTGT
>CAXBAC010000096.1:0-8387 GCA_963973485.1 uncultured Polaribacter sp.
TAAAGCCCTCTGGTTTTTCCTTTAAATCATCTTTAACTTTTTCAGCATCACTTTTTAGCATCTGCTGGTTTACAATTCCATCAGAATCAATACCTTTTTCTATAAGTATCGCTTCAAAATTTTCATCAGGAATATTTAAAAAATTATCAGGCACCTCTAAATTGTTATTATCACTAGAGCAGGAAACTGTAATACCTAGAAGTGAAATGATACAGAAATGTATTAGTAATGTTTGTGTTAATTTTTTCATTTTAAATTATTTTAAAAATGAAAACTTGTTTATAGTCTCCAAAAATTCTGTTCCTTCTCTATAAAATCTCTTTTGTGTTTTCATTTCTTTTTAAGCATTAAATTGTTCCAACCATTTTAAAATCGATTGGTTTGTTTCTTGTGGTAACTCTTGTTGAATGTGATGGCCACATTCTAAACTAATCACATCCAAATTTGGAACAAAATCCTGTAGTCTTTCAAATTTTGGGATCATATCAAGATTACCATAGATCATAAGCGTAGGTTGTTTGATGATTGGATCAATATCTGCTAACAAGTGCCAATTTCTGTCAAGATTTCTATACCAATTGATAGCTCCATTAAATCCAGAATTTTTAAAGGCTTTTACAAATACAGACAAATCATCGTCGTTCATAATAGGCTCACCAAAAGGTTTTTCTGCTTTTGCGAGATTCATCATTAACATTCCAGGCTCTGGTGGTGCAAGAGGTATATTCTTACGAAATAAATTACGAAGAAAATTTTCTGTATGGTTCTCTAATACAGCATCTGCTTCGCCTGGTTTTTTATTAAAATGAACAAAATAGAAATCGTCTCCAAAAAATTCTTCCATAAACTGAATCCATGGTTTTTCACCTCGTTCTTGATAAGGCAATGCAAGGTTTATAATTTTATTGACACGCTCTGGATGTAAAAGTGCAAGATTCCAAACTACATTTGCTCCCCAATCATGACCAACAAAAACAGCATCTTTGTAGTTGTAATAATCTAATAAAGCCACCAAATCATTTGTTAAATGGGTTATGTCATATGCTGTTATTCCTTCAGGGCATGATGAATTACCATATCCTCTTTGATTTGGAACAATCACATGATAACCAGCTTTAGCAAGCGCTGGGATTTGATAACGCCATGAAAAAGCATGTTCTGGAAAACCATGACAAAGTACAATTGGATTGCCAATATTTTCTTTACCTGCTTCAAATATTTCTAATTCAATTCCGTTTATAGAAATTATATTTGGATTAGGGAGTTTTAAAGATTCTAATTCTGCTTCCATTTTATTATTAGTTTTCACCTATTATTAAATCTTCTATTTTTTTAAAGTTCCTATTGCTAGGTACATGTTTTGAATCTTCTAGTAAAACTATTTCATCTAATGATGGGAAAATTCGTTTGGCTCTTTTGATCATTTTTTTCCCAGGAAATAAGATATCTTTTTCTGCAGCTATTAAAGTTATCGGTGCTTTTATATTGTTGGCAGATTTTTCGGATATAAGGGGTAAAGGAGAAAAATCCATATTACAGTTTTGAAAAGTAGTGCCCATAAATTGGTTGGCAAAATCATCAGCTTCACTAAAAAGAACGTTTATTACTTTTTTTAGATAGGTATCATTATTCGTTTTTATGAATTTTTTTAAAGGAATAAACATCTTAAACAACCCTTTAAAAGGGTTACCATTTACAATATAAACTGGTGCAATTAAATATGCTTTTTTAATATGAGTTTCTTTGAACTCTAGCGTCTTTAAAGAAATAAAACCTCCAAAAGAAAACCCAACTAAAGTAACTTCTGTAAGCCTTAAGGTTTCTATAAGTTCTGTTGTCCATTTTCCATAATCTAGCGAATTCATATCTAATCGATTTTCTGCACTTTTATTGGGTTGTGCTAATACATCAACTGCATAGACACAATATTTTGAAGATAAATTCGGAAATGATTCTAATATTAATGGAGCACAACCTCCTGTGCCATGAATCAGCACTAAAGGCGGATTTTTAGTATCGCCAGTAATAATAACATTTGTAACTCCGAATGTTGTTTCTATCAACTTTTCTGAATATTTAATATTCAGTTCATCTAGCTTCTGATTGTAAAGTGTTAAGATTTTTTCTTTTCCTTCTTTTGATTTGAAAAACATATATTTTTTGTGTTTTGATTGATGATCTAATGAGTTCATACATGTACTCGTTTAAAAAGAAACAAGATTTCTATAAATAGGATTGTAATTTTTTAACTTGATTTTTTACATTTATCATGATATTAAATACATTATAGAATACAATTAGAAATTAAGACTTCATTCGCTTTTTTTTGAAAAATAAAAGGAAAAGAATTTAACTACTTTTTTTTAGTTCTTTTTCAATTTTGATTATCATACTTTCGGCATTCTTGTTTTTGGGATTGAGGTTTAAAGATTTTTGATAGTTTATTTTAGATAGGTCTAATTGTTTATTTAAAAAATAACCTTCTGCCAAACTATCATATGCATTTGCTGAATTAGGAAACTCAGAAACGAGTAAAGCAAATATCTTAACTGCATCTTCAATTTGGTTTTTCTCAATTAGTTTATATCCTAATCTATTTAATTCTCCCTCTTCAGAAAAATTATAAGTGTCAGGATAATTTTTCTTTAATTGTTTGTAATATTCGATACCATCATCTACATTATTATAGCATTTTTGTCTTATTGAGAGATAAACTGATTTTTGAGGAATTTTAAAAGAGCTTCCTTTTGTAATGTTTTCTATAGCCTCAGCAATAGACCTAAGTTTTAAATTTTTATTATTAGTCATTAATATGACCATTACATCTTCTTTTAGATTATATTGAATTAAAGACTCGTAATTAAAGGAAGAACCTTGATGTTGGTATATCTTTAACTCATTATTCTTAAAAACACCTTTCCCTAAAGCAGACTCGCTGTTTTTTGAAAAGGAATCGAATAACAACATTAGGGACTCCTTTGAGATTATCTTACCTGAATGTAAGCTGTTAATCCAATTGAACACGTCAGATATACTGGGATACACCCAACCTGAGAATTCAATATTACTTGAGCTATCATTCACTAAATCATTATTAAATGAAGTTACTAGCTGAGCGTTTTTGGAAGTTGCATCTATAATAGCATCTGACATTTTACTAGGAATTAGGATGTTTTCTTGGATAAAATCATTGAAAGACATCCCAGATATCTTCTCCACAATCCTTCTTTGAAGAAAAATATTATTATTACTGTAGAGATAATCAGATCCAGGTTCAAATCTTAAATTGTCGATATTCTTTATGTCAGTAAATATATCTTTATCATTTTTTACACTACTCCATTTTACTTTTGGCAACCCACTAGTATATTGTAATAGATGTTTTATTGTTACATTGTTGGACCAATTTGGTAGCTGTAAATCAAACTTAGATAGCTTATCTTCAAGATGAAGTAATCCTCGTTCTTTCAAAATCATAATAGCAACTGCATTGAACTCTTTCCCAATAGATCCAATGTTAAATATTGAGTTTCTTTTTAAATGTTTTTCTTTTGAAGCATCAGTATAACCAAATTCATTTTGGTATATTATTTTATTAGACTTAGCAACAAGAATATTACCATTAAAAACCCCTCGCTTGTAAGATACCTTCATTAAAGAATCTATTAAAGGTTGATGTTTTTTTTGAACTTCTTTAATTTTATTAATATCGTTAGTGGTTGCGTTATGGTTATTTTTACAACTAAACAATAAGATTATCAATAGTAACATAAACTGATGTTTGAATTTTAAGCTATGATGTATTCTTGCTGAATAATTAAATTGTGATTTTTTAATTTGATCACTTATGTTTATCCTGTAAAATGTATTATTTACCTTCATTTAATAATTTGTTTAAAGCTTTATTCGAACTTTCACTCCCTAATTTAACCACCTTTGTATAACACTGTATAGTCTTATCATTTTGTCTGTATTTCAAGTAAGGCTCACCTAAAGAACCCTTCAATACATAACAGTTACGTAATAATTTTTCTTTCTTTCATAAGGTATTTTTTAGTGTAAGTGTTATAAGAAGACTGTTTTAATTAGATTTTATTTGACTGTTTTGTCTTATTCCAAAAATGAGTAAATAACCAATCATCCAAAATTCACCAATAGTAGCAGGTAAAGTAAGATAACTATTGAAGATAAAATCAATGCCTGCATAGTGGATTAAGGTGCTTAATACATACCCAATACCCCCTAAAATAATAACTCTTCCTAACCAAATTGGCATTATTTTAGATTTGATAACTATGTATCCCATTGGAAAAAGCCAAAGCCCAAAGAAAAGGCCACCAATACCCCAAGCATTTGAAATTATATTTTGAAAAACCTGAATTAGTAAAACTTTGTCTTCCAAAGCACTTATATCAGAATTTGCAATGCCTATTGCTGAGGCCATTGAAATTGCACTTATCATAATGGCTAAAGCATTTACCATTCCCCATACACCTAGCGTCCAAGCTTCCCATTCATAATGATCTTTAAATAATTTGAAAAACCAAACTGCGGTAAGTGCCTGAGAAATTACTATACCAAATTCTAATAGCAATCGAATTCTTGCTGTAGATTCTAATTCTACTAAATTTGTTAGCGTTTGTTCAGGATTACCAGACACAAATATTTGAGAATGAAAGACCATAAACCCTAGAATTCCTGTAATAGCCATCATTAAATACCATAAGCCAGTTATTCTAGCGGTTTTAATTAATTTTTTTTGTTCTGTATTTGCAATCATAGATTATTTATTTTTATTATTTCATATTAATTCTGAATATATAAAAGAGTAATTGTTACAGTTTTACCTTAAAGGCACACAAAATAGAATATAAAGCAATAGATAAATTTAATTAAAACCAGCTAAATCCTAACCCTACATTAAAGATTAAGGCATCTCTTTGTGCATCTCCATCTAATGAAGCATGACCTAAAACTAATTTAGACTGCACATTAAGTGCGAAGTTTTTCTTTTTATACATTTCGTAACCTGAACTTACCATTACAGCTGTACCAAAATTCCAATCGTCATTTACATCATCTTTAATATCATATAATGCAGGCGAATCTATTGCTAAACCAATTCCTCCATGAATCCACCATCTCTCTTTTACCCAGTACTGCACAGATGGAATAAAGCCTCCAAAATTCCTATCATTATCCTGAAATTTGTAAATATTTCCTGGCATTGAGACAGTAATAACCAATTTTTCATTTAACATATAACCAAGCTTTATATCTGGGAAAACAAAGGTTCCTTGAGATTCATCGAAAGTTTGAATACCTTCACTATCTTCTATACTGATGATACCTCCACCTACTGTAAATTCAAACATGAATCCTTCTCTTTGGTTTGTTGTTTCTGTATTTGTGTTTTGCGCACCTGTTATACTAGATACTAATGCAAAGGCTATACAAGCCATTTTTAAAAAAAATTGTTTTTTGATTGTTTTCATTTTGATTGTTTTTATTTTGATTGATGATTTATTGTGTATTCTTAGTAAATACATTAAGATTTTTTTGAGTATTCTAAGGCTGCACCAATGACAATTCCTATGGGAAGCCACAAAGCTATATTTGATGTCAATAGCCCTAATAGTACTCCTGAAACTATGCCTAAAGGAAGTCTAATTTCTTTTTTACTTTTAATTAAATTCATAATTGTTAATTTTTTGATTGTTTAAATTTCCAATATTTAAATACCTTGTTTTATCTCTACAAAGATGCAACAAGCACTAAGTTTACTTATAACCACTATGTAGCCTTATGTATAAAGTTTGGTGATGTATTGATAATTATGACGCAGATATATAAATTATGATGCAAATAGGCCTTTATATGGTATCTTATTTTAATTTTTCTGATTTCATATACATTTTTACAAGTAGTTTAGTTTTCAACAATTAAGTTTTCCAAATATCTAAAAGCAGTTGCTATTATGTTCTTTCTGTTTTTAGCTTTTTCATTAAATGAATCTAAAGTTTTTCTATCTAATTTTCTCCCTTTTATAAAAACATAATTGGGTTTCTTAAGTGTAGACAATTTAACCAGCGGATTTTCGTCCACCAATAATAAGTTGGCAATTTTGCCTTCTTCAAGAGTGCCAAGCTTATTCATTATTGCATGCGTTTGGGATGCATTTACAGTAGCTGTTTTCAACACTTCGTAATTAGAAAGACCCGCTTCTTTGTAAAAAGCCAGTTCTTTATGCATTGAAAAACCTGGAAGCGTAATTCCAATACCTCCATCAGTTCCACAAATTATAGGAACACCTGCTTCATGTAACTTTTTAACGATGGTCAAATGGAAATCGTGTTGACTTTTTATTCGATCAACAGTTTTAGGATCATTTTGTTTTGCATTAAACCAACGATCAAATTGTCTTTTGCTATCATCCATTTTAATGAGTGGATTCATAAATTTCAAAGAATCTGAATCTAAAATTGAATCATTCATCATCATTTGATAGATGTTGTTGAATACAGTAATTGTAGGACAATAATTTATGTGTTTCGATTTCGAAATTGAATCGATTATTGGTTGTAGCTTTCTTTGATCTAAATCAAACTGCAAAGGTTGCTGAACAATTTCTTCGGCATGTTCAATGGATTTGATTTGTGAATGTAAATGATATGAAAAGGGAACTTTTTGAGAAGGGTGTGCCACAATATCCATTTCAGAAATTTTAGCTTGTTCAATAATTGCGTCAAAAACCGCTTTATCTAATCCATAGTAGGTTTTAATTAAATCGAAACCTCTTTCTTTATATTCAATGATCTTTTCTTTAGCGTCACTAGGATTGGTCAGATTCAAATTATCATCACCAATAAATTCTGACCCTGTTAATTTTGGACCTGTTGTAAAAAACGATGGTGAAAAAATATTGTCTGCTATGACTTCTTCTTTAATTCGTAAATGCATAGGCATACCCCAAAGATTTCGAACTGCTGTTACTCCATTAGATAGGTAGAGACCAAGTTCATACCTATCCCAAACGTGCACATGCATGTCGATAAGTCCTGGAGTTAGATATTTATTCTTCCCTTCAAAAATTTGAATTCCATTGACCTTAATAGTATCTGCAATCTTTTCAATAACTCCTTCTTTTATGTACACCATTTTATCAACTAAAACAGTGTCTTGGTTCATTGGTATCACATTTACATTTTTTATAAGATAAGAATTATTGGATGTTGATTCATCCTTATGAATCTCAAGATAATTAGTTCCAGATGAATCCATCCAAATAGTAACCATACCAAAAAGTACTAGAAAACCAATGAGAGCGAAGACAATTTTAAAAATTCGTTTTAGTTTTTTCATTTTATTCAATATCTATATTCTTAAGACAAATCAAAGGTCTATTTGTTACAATTTAATTTATTAATCATTCATTTTATTTCATTATCGAAACAATCATAAAAGAATTCATAAACCGATTAAAATTTTTGTGATAATCAATTGTTTTTATGTGATAAATCACCTCTTATTTGTAACCAAGACAATTTGTAACTTATACTATTTTGTTTGCATTATTAGTTTTTATAAAATTTACCAGTCTATTGTTGAACGTTTTTTTAACTAATTCATGTAAGCATATAGGCCATTTGCAGCCCAGCTAAATAGTGATGACTACATTTCCTCTTTTATGTCCCATTTCAACGTATTTATGTGCTTCAGCCATTTTTTCTAAAGGATAGATGCTATCAATAACAGGAATAATTTTCTCTTGTTCTGCTAAGCTTTTTAAATTTAAAAAAGCTTCTTTTGGTGTTAATGGAGTGCCATGATCTATGGATATGTATTTACCATTTGAAGTCAATGCTTTTTTACTTTTTTCTTTAAGTGCCGATGATTTCGAATTGCCTACAGCATCAATCACATATTTATAGGTTTCTAATTTTGTTTCAGCGTTTTCTATGGTGTAATCAATCATCTTATCACTTCCTAAAGATTTTACTAAATCGAAGTTTTTACTACTGCATACACTTGTAACATGAGCACCCATATGCTTCGCCAATTGAATAGCCATTGTACCTATACTTCCTGATGCTCCATAAATTAAAATTTTGTCACCCTCGTTTATTCTTGTCTTTTTCAATACATGAGAAGCCAATAAACCACCATAAGGAATGGCTGCTGCTTCCTCAAAACTAAGATTTACAGGTTTTAATGCTAGGTTCCAATCTTCGGGTAAACAAATATATTCTGCATAAGAACCAAAACGAAGTTTGGTAGGCGATATAGAACCATAAGCAAAAACCTCATCCCCGGTTTCAAACAATGTTACATATTTCCCTTTACGCTCGACAATACCAGCTGTTACCATCCCCAACACAGGGTTTCTT
>CAXBAC010000097.1:0-8387 GCA_963973485.1 uncultured Polaribacter sp.
CCAAAATTAATTGAAGGAAAAGCAATTCAATTACACCCATTAGCATGTTCTGCATTTAATGCGGATTTTGATGGAGATCAAATGGCGGTTCACTTACCATTAGGACCAGAAGCTATTTTAGAAGCACAATTATTAATGTTAGCTTCTCATAATATCTTAAACCCTGCAAATGGTGCACCAGTTACTGTACCTTCTCAGGATATGGTACTTGGTTTATATTATATGACTAAAGAAAGAGTCTCTACTCCAGAAGTACCAATTAAAGGAGAAGGTTTAACTTTCTATTCACCAGAAGAAGTAACTATTGCTTTTAACGAAGAAAAAGTTGACTTAAATGCTGGTATTAAAGTAAGAACTCAAGATTTAGATGAAAATGGTGAGCAAGTAACTAAAATTATTAAAACTACTGTTGGTAGAGTTTTATTTAATGAAAAAGTTCCTGCTGCTGCTGGATATATAAATGAAGTTTTAACTAAGAAAAACTTACGTGGAATTATTGGTGGTATTTTAAAAGCTACAGATATACCTACAACAGGAGCTTTCTTAGATGAAATTAAAAATATGGGTTATAAGTTTGCATTCCAAGGTGGATTGTCTTTCTCATTAGGTGATATTATTATCCCTAAAGAAAAACAAGCCATGATTGATGAAGCAAACAAAGAAGTAGATGGTATTGTAGGTAATTATAACATGGGTATGTTAACGCAAAAAGAGCGTTATAATCAGGTAATTGATGTTTGGGGTTCTACCAACAACAGATTAACTGAGTTATCAATGAAAAACTTACGTGAAGATCAACAAGGGTTTAACTCAGTATACATGATGCTTGATTCTGGTGCAAGGGGTTCTAAAGAACAAATTCGTCAGTTAACAGGTATGCGTGGATTAATGGCAAAACCTAAAAAATCTACTGCTGGTGGTGGAGAAATTATTGAAAATCCAATTCTTTCTAACTTTAAAGAAGGATTATCAATTTTAGAATACTTTATCTCAACTCACGGTGCTCGTAAAGGATTAGCAGATACCGCTTTAAAAACGGCAGATGCTGGTTACTTAACACGTAGATTAGTTGATGTTTCTCAAGATGTTATTATTAACGAAGAGGATTGTGGTACATTAAGAGGATTAGATGTAGCACCTTTAAAGAAAAATGATGAGATTGTAGAATCTTTATCAGAAAGAATTGAAGGTCGTATTTCTTTAAACAATGTTTATCACCCAGTAACAGATGAGCTTTTATTAGAAGCAAACCAATCTATAACTTCTCAATTAGCTGATGCTGTGCAAGCATCAGGAATTGATTCTGTAGAAGTAAGATCTGCATTAACATGTGAATCTTCTAAAGGTATTTGTGCAAAATGTTATGGTTTGAGTTTATCAACACGTAATAAAGTTCAAATAGGTGAGGCAGTTGGTGTAATTGCAGCACAATCTATTGGAGAACCTGGTACTCAGTTAACATTACGTACATTCCACGTTGGTGGGGTTGCTGGTAACATATCAGAAGAAAATAAATTAATTGCTAAGTTTGATGGTAAAGTTGTTATTGACGACTTAAGAACTGTTGTTGGTAAAGATAGTGAAGGTAAAGAAGTAGATATTGTTATCTCTAGAACTGCCGAAATTAAAATTATCGATAAGAAAACAGATATTACTCAGAGTACAAATATTTTACCTTATGGTTCTATCATTTTTGATAAAGATAGAAAATCAATCAAAAAAGGAGATGTTATTGTACAATGGGATCCATTTAATGGTGTAATTGTTTCTGAATTTGCTGGTAAAGTAAAGTTCGACAATTTAGAGCAAGGTATGAACTACTCTGTAGAAATTGATGAACAAACTGGTTTCCAAGAAAAAGTAATTACAGATTCTAAGAACAAAAAAATCATCGCTTCTTTAATTATTGAAGATGAAGATGGTAATGCTTTACGTTCTTACAGTTTACCAGTAGGTGCACACTTAATGGTAGATGATGGTGAAGCTGTAGAAAGCGGAAAAACATTAGTTAAAATACCTAGAAAATCTGGTAAAGCAGGTGATATTACAGGAGGTTTACCACGTGTAACAGAATTATTCGAAGCACGTAATCCTTCTAACCCATCTGTAGTTTCAGAAATTGATGGTGTGGTTTCTTTCGGAAAAATTAAGAGAGGTAATAGAGAAATTATTGTTGAGTCTAAAACAGGAGAAATTAGTAAGTATTTAGTAAAACTTTCTAACCAAATTTTAGTTCAAGAAAACGACTTTATTAAAGCTGGTATGCCATTATCTGATGGGGCTACTACACCTTCTGATATTTTAAGAATTAAAGGACCATCTGCAGTTCAAGAATATTTAGTAAATGAAATACAAGAAGTGTATCGTTTACAAGGGGTAAAAATTAACGACGAACATTTCGAAGTTGTAGTTCGTCAAATGATGCGTAAAGTTAAAATTATAGATTCAGGAGATACTCTTTTCTTAGAAAATCAATTGATTCATAAAAATGACTTTATCGAAGAAAATGATGCTATTTACGGAATGAAAGTTGTTGAAGATGCAGGAGATTCAGAAAATCTTAAACCAGGTCAAATTATTTCTGCACGTCAATTAAGAGATGAAAATTCTTTATTAAGAAGAAATGACAATAACTTAGTTACTGCTAGAGATGCAAGACCAGCAACTGCTGAACAAGTGTTACAAGGTATTACAAGAGCATCATTACAAACGAAATCATTTATTTCTGCAGCTTCTTTCCAAGAAACTACAAAAGTATTAAATGAGGCAGCTGTAAATGGTAAAATAGATACTTTAGAAGGATTAAAAGAGAATGTAATTGTTGGTAAGAAAATACCAGCTGGTACAGGAATGAGATCTTATGATAAAGTAATTGTTGGACCAAAAGATGAAATGGAGCAAAGTTTCCAATAAAAAGTAATTCACGTTTAAATATATTTAAAGTTGAATTGTTTACTGTAATTTAAATTATAGTATTCAGTTCAACTTTTTTCTTTTTAGTATTTTTACAAATAATTAATTTAAAAGCATAACTAGCATACTATATTATGGAAGAAAATAAAAACAAAGAAGGGCAATTAAATATCGAATTAGATCAAGAAGTTGCAGAAGGAACTTATTCTAATTTGGCAATTATTAATCATTCAATTTCAGAATTTATTGTAGATTTTATAAATATTATGCCAGGTGTACCTAAAGCAAAAGTAAAATCTAGAATTATTTTAACTCCTCAACATGCAAAAAGATTATCTAAAGCATTAGCAGATAATGTAAATAAATTTGAGCAGCAAAATGGTGAAATTAAAGATTACGAACAATCACCAATTCCTATGAATTTTGGACCAACAGGTCAGGCTTAAGATAAATAGAAGTAATTCAACTTTTGGTTTAATTGGTTGTTCGAAATATTTCATTTCGTAACCACCAATTCCTAAGAATTTTGGACCAACAGGTCAAGCATAATAAAAAATCCCAAATTTTACAATTTGGGATTTTTTATTTATTCAGATTTACTTTCTGATTTTGTTTCAGGCTTTTTTTTTCCTTTTTTTATTTTTATTGTCAGCTCATCTTTTGCATCATCTAAATCCATTGTTATGGTATCTCCTTCAGAGAGTTTAGAGTTTACAATTTCCTCAGCTAAAGCATCTTCAATATATTTTTGTATAGCTCTTTTTAAAGGTCTTGCTCCGTATTTTTTATCAAAACCTTTGTCAGCAATGTAGTCTTTAGCTTTTTCGCTTAAATTTAAAGTATATCCTAAATCAGAAATTCTATGTAATAACTTATCTAATTCAATATCAATTATTGAATGGATATCTTCTCTTTCAAGTGCGTTAAATACAATTACGTCATCTATTCTATTTAAGAACTCAGGAGCAAAAGATTTCTTTAAAGCGCCTTCAATAACAGACTTTGCATGAGCATCTGCTTGATCTTTTTTAGAGGTAGTTCCAAAACCAACTCCACCACCAAAATCTTTTAATTGACGAGCACCAATATTAGAAGTCATAATGATTATGGTGTTTCTAAAATCTATTTTACGTCCTAAACTATCAGTAATATGACCATCATCTAGTATTTGTAGCAACATGTTGAAGACATCAGGATGTGCTTTTTCAATCTCATCTAAAAGAATAACAGAATAAGGCTTTCTTCTAACTTTTTCAGTTAATTGACCACCTTCTTCATAACCAACATAACCAGGAGGAGCTCCAATTAAACGTGAAATAGCAAATTTTTCCATGTATTCACTCATATCAATTCTAATTAAAGAATCATCAGAATCAAATAATTCACGAGCTAAAACTTTAGCCAATTGTGTTTTACCAACACCAGTTTGACCTAAAAATATAAATGAACCAATTGGTTTGTTAGGATCTTTTAATCCAACTCTATTTCTTTGTATTGCTTTAACAACTTTCGTAACAGCTTCATCTTGGCCAATTACTTTACCTTTTATTAAAGAAGGTAACTCATGCAACCTATGGCTTTCTGCTTCTGCAACTCTATTTACAGGAATACCTGTCATCATAGAAACAACTTCAGCAACATTATCTTCGGTTACAATTTCTCTGTTTAATTTAGAATCATCTTCCCACTGTTTTTGAGCAGAATTAAGTGCAGCTTCCATGTTCTTTTCATCATCTCTTAACTTTGCAGCTTCTTCGTATTTTTGCCCATTAACAGCTTTCGTTTTTCTATCACGAATGATTTCCAATTGTGCTTCTAACTCTAAAACTTGTTTAGGAACTACAATATTGGTAATATGAATTCTAGATCCTGCTTCATCTAAAGCATCAATAGCTTTATCTGGCAAGTACCTATCTGTCATGTACCTATTTGTTAATTTTACACAGGCTTCAATGGCATCATCTGTAAAATCTACATTATGATGTTCTTCGTATTTACCTTTAATATTTTGTAAAATCTGAATAGTTTCTTCAACAGAAGTTGGATCTACAATTACTTTTTGAAAACGACGTTCTAAAGCACCATCTTTTTCAATATTTGTTCTAAACTCATCTAAAGTAGTAGCTCCAATACATTGAATTTCTCCTCTTGCTAAAGCTGGTTTTAACATATTAGAAGCATCTAAAGAACCAGTTGCTCCTCCAGCTCCAACAATAGTGTGGATTTCATCAATAAAAAGAATAATATCATCATTCTTTTCTAATTCATTCATTAAGGCTTTCATACGTTCCTCGAACTGACCTCTGTATTTTGTGCCAGCAACTAAGCTTGCTAAATCTAGAGAAACTATTCTTTTGTCGAATAAAATTCGTGATACTTTTCTATCTACAATTCGTAAAGCTAAACCCTCTGCAATAGCAGATTTACCAACACCTGGTTCTCCAATTAGCATTGGGTTGTTCTTTTTTCTTCTACTTAAAATCTGAGAAACTCTTTCTATTTCTTTTTGACGACCAACTACAGGATCTAACATTCCTTTTTCTGCTAAATCTGTTAAATCTCTTCCAAAATTATCTAATACTGGTGTTTTAGATTTTTTAGCAGTTTTCCCTTTTTGAGGTTGATCAAAAGGATTCGATTTTTCAGAAGCAAATTCATCATCAGAAGGTGTTTCTGCAATTGGGTTCACAGGTAAATCAGCTTCAATATCATCAACATGCAATTGTTTATACAAAGCTTTTGCTTCGTCATAATTTACATGATATTTTTGAATTAATTTTGTTGTAGGGTCGTTTTCGTTTCTTAAAACACACAATAATAAATGTGCTGTATCAATAGCATCACTTTGATATAATTTAGCTTCTAAAAAAGTAGTTTTTAGCGCTTTTTCTGCCTGTCTTGTTAAACGTAAACTTGGCTTATCTGTGTTTTCTATAAATGTAGGGTTAGAGGGATTTAGTTGTTCTAATTTTTTTCGCAATAAAGTTAAATCAACGTCAAATGCGGTTAAAATTTCAATTGCTTTCCCTTCTCCTTTTCTTATTAATCCTAGCAAAAGATGCTCAGTTCCAATAAATTCATGTCCTAATCTTAGGGCTTCTTCTTTACTGAAAGTGATAACGTCTCTAACTTTAGGTGAAAAATTATCGTCCATATTTCTTTCTATCTATAATTGATCTGTTGTAAATTTAGTCCTTTTTTTTTGAGAATATTACAAAAAAGATGCCAATACTTCAAAAACTGTCAGTTTGACTATACTTACAAGGTAGAAAACTATTGGAAATCAAACAAATATAATACTGTTAAAAATTATCAAAAAATGTTGATAACTATGAGGGTTTAGAGGTGTTATAATCTTTGTAAAAACCAATAGAAACAGTATCTTGCCTTGTTTTAAATTTTTGATTAAATACAAATAATAAATATATGGCAGAAGGCGAAAAGTTAATTCCGATTAACATTGAAGAGCAGATGAAATCTGCATACATTGATTACTCAATGTCTGTAATTGTATCAAGAGCATTACCAGATGTAAGAGATGGTTTAAAACCCGTTCATAGAAGAGTTTTGTATGGTATGCATGAATTAGGAATTAAAGCTACTGGAGCGTATAAAAAATCAGCAAGAATTGTAGGAGAAGTATTGGGTAAGTATCATCCACATGGAGATACTTCTGTGTACGACTCTATGGTGCGTATGGCTCAAGACTGGAGTGTACGTTATATGATGGTTGATGGTCAAGGAAACTTTGGTTCTGTAGATGGAGATTCTCCTGCAGCAATGCGTTATACAGAGGTTAGAATGCAAAAGATATCAGAAGAAATGTTAGCAGATATTGAAAAAGATACTGTAGACCATTCTTTAAATTTTGATGATACTTTACAAGAACCAACAGTATTGCCAACAAGAATTCCTAACTTATTAGTTAATGGTGCTTCTGGTATTGCTGTAGGTATGGCTACAAATATGGCACCTCATAATTTAACAGAAGTTATTAATGGTACAGTTGCTTATATTGATAATAGAGAGATTGAGATTGATGAGCTAATGCAGCACATCACTGCCCCAGATTTTCCTACAGGTGGAATTATTTACGGTTATGATGGTGTTAGAGATGCTTTTCATACAGGTCGTGGTAGAATTGTAATGCGTGCCAAAGCCATTATTGAAGAAGTAAAAGGTAGAGAATGTATTATTGTTACAGAAATACCTTATCAAGTGAATAAAGCTGATATGATTAAAAAAACAGCTGACTTGGTTAATGAAAAGAAAATTTCTGGTATTGCAAATATTAGAGATGAATCTGATAGAAATGGAATGCGTATAGTTTACGTTTTAAAACGTGATGCTATTCCTAATATCGTTTTAAATAAGTTATTTAAATATACACAACTACAAACTTCTTTTAGTGTAAATAATATTGCTTTAGTTAATGGAAGACCAGAGCAACTAAACTTAAAAGAACTAATTCATTACTTCGTAGAACACAGGCATGAAGTTATTGTTCGTAGAACAGAATATGAACTTAAGAAAGCAGAAGAAAGAGCTCATATATTAGAAGGATTGATTATAGCTTCAGATAATATTGATGAAGTAATAAAAATAATTAGAGCCTCAAGTAACGCAGACGAAGCACGTGAAAAATTAATTGAGCGTTTCGAATTAACTGAAATTCAGGCAAAAGCAATTGTAGAAATGCGTTTGCGTCAGTTAACAGGTTTAGAGCAAGATAAATTAAGAGCTGAGTATGATGAAATAATGATTACTATCGCAGACTTAAAAGATATACTTGCAAACGAACCAAGACGTTATCAAATTATAAAAGACGAGTTACTTCACATCAAAGATAAGTATGGTGATGATCGAAGATCTGTAATAGAATATGCAGGTGGAGATATGCGTATTGAAGATATGATTCCTGATACTAAAGTTGTAGTTACCATCTCTAATGCTGGTTATTTAAAACGTACAAATTTAGATGAGTATAAAGTACAGAATAGAGGAGGAAGAGGTCAAAAAGGAGCAACTACTCGAAATGAAGATTTCTTAGAGCACTTATTTGTAGGTACAAATCATCAATACATGATGTTCTTTACTCAGAAAGGAAAAGTATTCTGGATGAGAGTTTATGAAATTCCAGAAGGTGGTAAAAACACCAAAGGTAGAGCTATGCAGAATTTAATCAACATAGAACAAGATGATTCTGTAAAAGCATTTTTAGTAACACAAGATTTAAAAGACGAAGAATATATCAATAGTCATTATGTAATTATGGCTACTAAAAAAGGTCAAGTTAAAAAGACTTCTTTAGAGCAATATTCTCGTCCAAGAACAAATGGTATCAATGCAATTACTATTAAAGAAGGTGATGAGCTTTTAGAAGCAAAATTAACGACAGGAGATAGCCAAGTAATGTTAGCACTGGCATCTGGTAAATCTATTCGTTTCGAAGAAGCAAAAACAAGACCAATGGG